>NZ_JASJFG010000471.1:0-1690 GCF_030065375.1 Microcystis sp. M49636_WE2
GGGTTTGCCGTGGGTTGCCCAACGGGTGTGACCGATGCCAATTTGGGAGGGATTAACTTCCTGTTCTAATTTTTCCCGCAGATTGTAGAGTTTTCCCTGGGCGCGGACTCGATGTAATTCACCTTCGAGAATTGTGGCAATCCCTGCCGAATCATAACCCCGATATTCTAAACGTTCCAATCCAGCTAGGAGAATATCGATCGCTGTTTGGGTTCCGATATAGCCAACAATTCCGCACATTCTTTCGCTGACCCCATTTAGGCTAAGTCCAATCTATTCTATCGCAAGCGTGGCGCTTGTTTGCTTAGAAGCTCAAGACGCAGGGGCAAGGGTAAAGTTTCCCTTCTAGGAGATTAGGGTGTGGGGTGTGGGGTGTGGGGTGTGGGGTGTAGGGTGTGGGGTGTGGGGAGAATAAATAAAAGCAATATAGATCACTCAGCAGCACACTTTGTTCTTTTTGTCAAAAAAACTTTCTCTTTGCAACAAAACTACACAATTAATTGATCAACGGGTTGGCTTAAAAAAGGCTCTTTAACTGCCATTTATTGCTGTTGCTGAATAGGTCAGTGTAGATTTAGCAAGGGTTTTCAGGATCACCAGACAGCTAAAAACCCTAAAAAGCACAGAAAAACCCATCATTTCATACTGCGAAATTATACCATAATCGCTGGAAGTATTGCAACCTCGTAAACAAATGAGAATTATTTTCAATAAATTCTTAAGAAAAGGTAAATATTGCGAAATGTAAATTCAAATATTCTCAACTATTAAAGCTTGTTTGATATAAAAAACTTATAAAAAGTTGTAATTTTTACTGACTGATTACTGATTACTGACTGAGAGAAACTTTAAACAGGAGTGACAACTGCTGTTAGAGCGGCAGTAACCGCGTCCATCGGTTGATTACCGTCGATATGGTTAAGAGTCCCTTTTTGACCGTAATAATCTAAAACGGGGGCAGTTTGGTCGATATAAACCTGTAGGCGACGGGCGATCGTTTCTTTAGTATCATCTTGACGACCCCGTTGCATGAGACGCTCAATTAAGACCGTATCTGGTACAGCCAAATTAACCACAAATGTGTAACTATCGGCCAATTCTTCCAGTAATGCGTCTAAAAAGCTCGCCTGTGCCACCGTGCGGGGAAAACCATCAAGAATCCAACCCTTAGCACTGTCAGGCTGTTTTAAACGTTCCTGAATTAAACCTAATAACAACTCATCGGGGACTAATTCGCCCTTTTCCACATAAGCTTGTGCTTGCTGACCAAGTTCTGTCTTCTCTGTAATTGCTTGACGTAAAATTTCACCGGTAGAAATATGGGGAATCGTCAGAGATTCCGCTAATTTTGCCGCTTGGGTACCTTTTCCCGATCCGGGCGGTCCCAAAAATATCACACCGATCCGTTTGCTCATCGAAAATTTGGGTCTGAAACCCCGCCGTTTTACGGCGGCTTTGCTGTTAAATATTAGCACATTTACGAAATATATGCTAAAATGTGAGGTATGGAAAAAGCCTATTCTTACCGATTTTACCCGACACCAGAACAAGAGTCGCTATTGCGGCGCACTTTGGGCTGTGTAAGATTAGTTTACAACAAAGCTCTCCACGAACGAACACAAGCTTGGCATGAAAGACAAGAAAGAGTAGGATATGCTCAAACTTCTTCAATGCTAACCGATTGGAAAAA
>NZ_JASJFG010000425.1:0-5613 GCF_030065375.1 Microcystis sp. M49636_WE2
CATAAGACAAGAGAAGGACTTACTAAGGAGAAACCCAGCCATGAAAATCGGCGTAATCAAAGAAAGTGACCAAGGCGAGGCGCGGGTGGCGCTAGTGCCGGATACCGTCGCCCGTTTAGTCAAGGCGGGATTTGAGGTAATGGTCCAAAATGGGGCGGGAATTAGCGCTAACTTTGCCGATAGTGCCTATAGTGCCGTGGGAGCCGCCCTGAGCGAAAACAGCGAATATATCTATGAAACTGCTGATATTATTCTCAAAGTCGTCCCTCCTAGCGATAGCGAGATCGATCGCCTCAAAAATGGTGGTATTCTCATCGGCTTTCTCGATCCCCTGCGTCAACCCCGGCGCATTGCCAAATTAGCCGAGCGCGGGATTACAGCTTTGAGCATGGAATTAATTCCCCGCAGTAGTCGCGCCCAGAGTATGGATGCCCTCTCCTCTCAGGCTAACCTCGCCGGTTACAAAGCGGTACTCCTCGCCGCCGTTGAGCTGCCGAAAATGTTCCCGATGATGACTACCGCCGCCGGTACGATCGCCCCAGCCAAGGTGCTGGTATTGGGGGCAGGAGTTGCCGGATTGCAAGCTTGCGCCACCGCCCGCCGTTTGGGGGCAGTGGTGGAGGCTTTTGATATTCGTCCCCAAGTCAAAGAAGAAGTACAGAGTGTCGGGGCGAAATTTATTGAAATGCCCCTAGAAGAAGATACCGTCGCCGATAACGGTTATGCCAAAGAGGTTTCTCTTAGCACACAGGAGCGCATTTGTCAAGCCCTAACGGAACCAATTAAGCGGGCTGATGTGGTGATCACCACCGCCCAAGTACCGGGGAAACAGGCCCCGCTGCTAGTCACCAAAGAAATGATCGCCACCATGAAAGCGGGGTCGGTAATCGTTGATTTAGCGGCGGAACAGGGCGGAAATTGCGCCTACACCCAACCGGGACGAGAAATCATCGAAAATGGGGTAAAAATCGTCGGAGCCGTTAATCTTCCTGCCACAGTGGCCACCAATGCCAGCCAGATGTACGCCAAAAACCTGCAAATGCTGCTACAGCTTCTAGTCAGCAAAGAGGGCAGTTTAAACCTCGATTTTGCCGATGACATCATTGATAGTGCCTGTGTCACCCACGCTGGCGAAATCCGCAACCAACGCATTAAATCCGCCCTCAGTGAACAGTTATCCGCTTTTTAGCTATCAGGATTCAGGAGGCAGGAGTCAGGAGTCAGGAGTTAGGAGGCAGTATTCTCCCCACACCCCACACCCCACACCCCACACCCCACTTCCCCAATCCCCAACCCCTATCCCCTTTTTAATTAACCAATGACTGCCCAACTTTTAACCGCTTTAGTGGTATTTGTCCTCGCTTCCTTTGTCGGTTTCGAGGTGATCAATAAAGTTCCTCCCACTCTCCATACACCCCTGATGTCGGGAGCGAATGCAATTTCAGGTATCGCCGTTGTCGGTGCGCTCCTCATCGCCGGAGGCACGGATTGGCACGAATTAACCGTAATTTTAGGGTTAATTGCCGTTATTTTGGCGATGGTTAACGTGGTCGGTGGTTTTGTCGTTACCGATCGAATGCTGCAAATGTTCAAGAAAAAAGAGGCTAAATCATGAATAATGCCCTTATCACAGGGATCGAGTTATCCTATCTACTCGCCGCCATTTTATTTATCATCGGTCTTAAACAATTATCTTCCCCCGCTACCGCCCGTCAAGGCAATTTTTTGGCTGCCATCGGGATGCTAATCGCCATTATTGCCACCTTAATCAATCAAGAAATCCTCAGCTATGGTTTAATCGCCGTGGCGTTGGTGATTGGCTCAATTATCGGTCTAGTTTCGGCGCAAAAAGTCCCGATGACAGCTATGCCCCAAATGGTGGCGATTTTTAACGGTTTAGGCGGTGCTGCCAGTGCTTTAATTGCCATGGGCGAATATTGGCGCTTACTGCAAAGTGGTGAAAATATTGCCTTTGACTCGATACTGATCGCTATTTTGGGTATATTGATCGGCGGTGTCACTTTTACCGGTAGTGTCCTCGCTTTTGCCAAATTACAGGAATTAATCAGTGGCGCCCCCGTAACTTTTCCTTTCCAACAACCCTTTAACATTCTCTTGCTACTCACCTTTTTAGGGGGTAGTGTCTATCTCTTTTTTGATCCCACCTCGATCGATGTTTTCCTGACCTTGGTGGCACTTTCCTTAATTTTCGGGGCTTTATTCGTGCTTCCCATCGGCGGCGGCGATATGCCCGTGGTTATCTCCCTCTTAAACTCTTTTTCGGGACTTGCCGCCAGCGTGGTCGGTTTTATCCTGATGAATAGTATGCTGATCATCGCCGGTGCTTTGGTGGGTGCGTCGGGGATTATCCTGACTCAGATCATGTGTAAAGCCATGAATCGATCGCTGGCTAGTGTACTATTTGGGGTATTTGGTACAGGTGCTAGTGCTGGGGGCGAAGCGAGCGCCACTTCTAGCCTTGATAAATCGGTTCACGCTATTGATTCAGAAGAAGGGGCCATGATGCTCGGTTATGCGCGTTCTGTGGTGATTGTACCCGGTTACGGCATGGCAGTGGCCCAAGCACAACACGCAGTGCGAGAATTGGCTGAACAGTTGGAAAAAAATGGCGTTGAGGTTAAATATGCTATTCACCCCGTGGCGGGAAGAATGCCCGGCCACATGAATGTATTATTGGCCGAAGCTAATGTTCCCTATCCGCAACTCTACGACATGGATGATATTAATCCTGAGTTTGAGCGCGTCGATGTGGCCTTAATTATTGGGGCGAATGATGTGGTTAATCCCGCTGCCCGTCACGATAAAGCTAGTCCGATTTATGGAATGCCAATCCTCGACGTGGATAAGGCACAGCACACGATCGTGATTAAGCGCAGTATGCGATCGGGTTTTGCCGGGGTAGAAAACGAATTATTCTACAATCCCAAAACCTTTATGCTCTTTGGTAGCGCTCAAGATGTGGTAGCACAATTAGTATCACAAGTCAAGGATTTGTCATAATTCTTGACAAATAGGACGGGGTTTTCACCCCGTCTTTTTTTATCTGATTTTTCAGAGTTTAAAGATAATCGAGAACTAATTCCCCTTTGCTCACTTTTTCGGTAATTAAAGTTCTGACTAACTCTAATTCTTCTAGGGTCACTTTACCATCAGACCTCATAGCTAGGGCGATTCTTTCCCTTTCCCCTTGAGTGATCACGCCATCAACACTAGCCTGTTCTATAATAGCCCGTAACTTTTCTAGTTCCTGTTGTTCTTCGGCGGTTAATTCTGCTTGATTAGGGCGAGATATTTCCATAAAAATTTCTCCTTGAGTGATCAACACAAACTTGATAATTTTTTTCTAAGTAGTAGAACCCATGGCAGTTATCCCCAGTCAGCATCGGCAATCAGGGACGATGCCTAATCCAGTTACACTTCATATTTTATCAGAACCCTAGGCCGCTGCACTGCCCACCCATTTATCTTTAAACCCTATCGAGAAAACGGGTTTCTCGAAAAAACCCGTTTTCTGTAAATTTATGTTATGGAAGTCTTGAAAAATTGGGGATTGTTGGGCTAAAACTGTTAGCAATAAACTTTTGCAGTTAATGTCATGACTTCTACCCTTTTGCCGAGCCTTCCTTCTGTTGACGATGTTTTGTTCAATTTCGCTCAATCTGATGGTTTTTGGGCGAATTTAGAAACCGCTTTTGGAGCAAGTTATGATGTGGTTAAGGCGACAGAACTACAACAGCAGTGGAAAAGCCGAGATTTCACTCAACTTCCTGAGATTGAGGTTGTCAGTGATGAGGTTTTAGGAAAGGCGAATGGTGCTTATGCGATCGCTCTTAAGGAGATTTACTTAGGGTTAGCTGAATATCAGTGAAAGCTTTGCTAGAAAGGGGTTTAGGTTTTTTGGTCAAGAAAAATGCCAGAAACAAACCGAGAGTAGTTCACACTCTTATTTAACGGTGGTGGGCAATGTCTATCCTGGGAAAAACTACGGGGTGAGCAATATCGGTCTTCGGGCATTTAAACGAATCCCGCACGGGCCTGTCACAGAGGAGCGTGCGAGCAGGTAATCGGTAGAGCGCCCCGTGGTTTTGTCCTTAACGGTGAAAGTGATCGAGCCATCTGACGACTGTTCGATACCGGCCGGTCCCTCTAGAAAAGCTCCCTCTCGAACGGTAGCGACCGGTTTGAAAGTGCCTTGTATTTCCACAAAAAGGGACTGACGGGTAATTCCCCACAACGGCTCCTTATCCACTTTTTGAAACAAACTCAACCAACTTCCGGCGAGTGTCTTGGGAACAGCGATCGCTATCGCCAGTGGCCCTGCTTTTATTTCCCTAAGAAAAGGATCGCGGAAACGACCAGCGTTAGTTACGAAAGTTCTCCCAGAGTGAGTGCTGTCGATGTACCACCCAGTTATACCGTTCCGACTCCGCGCACTTTCTCCTGAAAGTATGGTGGTGACAGTAATCCCATCGTAAAAGAACAACTCATCTTTTATGCCTCTGAGCAAAATACCTCGTAATCGCGGGACATCATAAACGGGGTAAACAAGACTAGCACCCCGTGCGATCGACCCCATCTCTTTCGCTTTTCCAGCAATGATCTCCAAGGTGGTGAGGGATGATCGTCCCCAAAATGTAGCGGGATGACCAGTGATCAATACGCGATCCAACGCCTGGCTGTAAACTCCCTGAGCGATGATACAGTTACCCCAGAAACGATGCCAAAACGAGCAGGGTCGCTCGTAGAGTTCGGGAAGTGCCTTCGGTGTACCAAGGGTAGGGGGGTTAGCATTCAGATCGAGCCGGGCCATGTAATCGATTTGTCCTCCATCGATCCAGAGCCAACCATCTTGTGTCGAAACCAGAGCGTCAATCTGGCCGTAATCGTATTGCGGGGCCCTCACCGATACCAGAGGCGTTGGAGTGCCTTTCCGTTTCAGTAGCAGGGTATCGACACCGGAGACGACTACCTCCAACGATTGGCCCCGCATTGGGATTGTTACTCGTGCTGTTTTATTCGGGGATAATGTTAATCTCGTCTCGGGTTTTCGCTCTACTGGTGAGAGGCAATATTTATCTAAAGGTTCGGCTATAACTTGCGGAATGTTAGCGACGAGAATTAAAAAAAACAATCGAAAAATAGGTCGCCACCCATTCCGATAATCATACCGACCACCCCAAGAATGGCTAAATAACATAAGCGGTTTCTGTGACATTTTCCCGAAGCTGATTGCCTGCCTTCTCGACTTGTCCTTATCCTACATTCTCAACAGAGAAAACGGGTTTCTCAAAGAAACCCGTTTTCTGTATAATCTTAATTTTTGTTACAGCACCATTGAAAAATTGGGGATTGTTGGGCTAAAACTGTTAGCAATAAACCTTTGCTGTCAGTGTCATGACTTCTTCACTGTTGCCGATTCTTCCTGCTATTGACGATATTTTATTCAATTTTGCTCAATCTGATGGCTTGAGTCAAGCTAATCAGGTGAATAGTGCGAGAAATCAGCGTTTAACCGCTACCGTAGTTTTCCTCGATGCTGGTGTTGCCGATTATCAAAGTCTCCAAGCTGGGGTAATTCCAGAAGTCGCCACC
>NZ_JASJFG010000024.1:0-1421 GCF_030065375.1 Microcystis sp. M49636_WE2
GACATTGTGCGGTAAAAGATGAGGAAATTGTCGCTCCAGTGGTGGATTTTTCCATTCCCCGGCGAGTCCGTCCTACCTTTGGTTTAATCACCTACGCTAAACTAAAAAGCGGTCGGATTATGATCGAGGGAAAAAGTGTTAGGGTTGCTCCTTTGGCCAGTATTTCCCTGTCCCGGGAAGCCGCTTTAGAATTAAAAGCACTGATCGAATCGGGAGAATTTACCCTCACGGAACCCGTGGCAAAAATTAATCTAGAGCGGACTTTTATTCCCCAGGATCGTTGGGGCGGAAAATTATCAATTGAGTGAGGAGTTAAGGGATTGGGTGCAGGTGGCACAACTACAATTAAGATGACGTAAAATCGGATTTTCTTCCCCGGTTGTCTTGGCGATAATCATATCACCTAAGTTCTTGGTATTGAAACTAGGATGAAAGGACTCTGGGGCAGCTTGTACGGAGTTCGTGGTAACTAATAGGGCTAATAAACTAGCAGAAGCAGTGGCAAGAATAACGACTTTTTGATTCATAAATTTGTGGGAATTATTGGCCATGAATACCACTGATTATAGCACTGCCCTTGCCGATGAGGATATCTTCTAATTAGGGTTTGCTGAAAAACTTTTTCGTGGGGGCAGGGTGTGGGGTGTGGGGTGTGGGGTTTTACTGGTTTTGAGGTGGCCAATTACCTAATTTTCAGGGAAAAAGTGCCTAAATTTTCTCCCCGATCACTCCCGGGCCCGGAACTTTTTGATTTCAAAAAAGCCTAAAGATATTATCCAACAAGGTTTTTAGATTTATTCAGCAAACCCTAATTATCGTCCCAAAAGATTGCCAATATCAGCACATCCCCCCGGAATGGTTGCGCGGGACTTTTCCCCACACCAACGACAACAATAGTGACGTTGTTCCTCGCTCATGTTTTTCACCCCGGTAAAATTGACATTTTCTACCACTGCTCCCGTGTGTTCTCCGCTGTCATAATTGGGGGGAACGCTGCGACTGCGGGGGGTAGCATTTTCTAGGGAACCATAAAATAAACGCATTCCTTTGATATCTGCCCCTCTTAAATTAGCTTCGTAGAGAATTGTCCGCGATACATTTGCTTTTACCAAATCGCTATAACTTAAATCGGCCCGCACCATATTCGCTTCGCTTAAATCCGTCCAGCGCAGATCCTGCCCAGAAATGTCGGCCCCGGCTAACATTACTCCCAATTGTACTACTCTTGTACCGAACTCTCGATCCTCCGCGTAACCCCCTTCCCCGTCTAGAATCGGTCGGCCTAGATAACGATCGCGTTTAATCGGTGATAATAGCCGCGATTGACTCAAAAAACGCAGTATTTTCGCTTTTCCAGAGGCATCGACACTGCTGAGGATGGAAGCGGTGCGACCTTCTGCGATCGCTCTTTCCTGGGGCCA
>NZ_JASJFG010000904.1:0-1724 GCF_030065375.1 Microcystis sp. M49636_WE2
GGTCAACAAGGGAATAAAAAAGTATTTCCCGCAAAAAACGCATCACAAACTGTTTTAAGCAGCATTAATACCATAGATTTTAGACATATATTAGCCGCCAAACAAGAAATGCTGAGTTGGAAGTTTATGCAGCTTAATCCCGAAGATCTGCGAGAACCTACTCGTCAAGATATGGGCATCAGAGATACAATAACAGCAAGCGGAAAGAATTTAGCCGCTGCTTTATTTCGCATTAAACAAGATGATGAATATACCCTCACAGCAATTTCCCGTGATCTCAATAATCTGCTACCGAATCTTACAGAAGTTAATGTTTATGATGACAAAGCAAATCGACAATTTATTATCAAGGTAAAAGGTGATGATGGTCGGGAGTTTTCTTCAAGAGTGCTTTCCGAAGGAACCCTACGTTTATTAACATTATGTGTCCTGCAATACGACCGACAACACACAGGATTACTGTGTTTTGAAGAGCCAGAAAATGGCATTCATCCTTTTCGTATTGAAGCAATGGCAAGATTATTAAAAGAGCTAACTGTCGATTTTGAAGATACTGAAATGCCTTTACGCCAAGTAATAGTGAACACTCATTCTCCGGTTCTGGTGAGTCAATTAATTAATTGGCAAGATGATAAAAATGTCAGCATTTGGCTTTCTCAACTTACCACTATAATATCCACTATTGAAGGGAAGCGAATTAAGATGAAAAGCAGTAATTTTCACCCTGTTATCAAAGAGAATAAAAAGCAATTAACCTTATTTTACTCCGAAAATGAGGCCAAGCTAACTCTCTCGGAAGTTGTCGAATATCTAAAAACTGCTGATGCTGAAAGTGCGATTAAAAATATTAAAAATCAACAAAACCAATTAACGTAAATCAATTAAGATGGCAAAAAAACCCAAACAAATAATTATTGCCTTAGCTACAGAAGGCAGTTCCGATCATAGATTTTTACCGAATATTATTAAGCGCACTTTCGAGAGAGTTGCTTTTGACGATGAACAAGAAATAGAAATTTTTGACCCAATTTGTCTTTCACAAATCTCTCGCGAAAATATCCGAGAAAAAGCTAAAAAATATGCAATTCAAGCGGTGGAGAAGGGAGCAATGGTTTTGTGCTTCCATGCAGACGCAGATGATAAAACAGATGAAAACGCATTTAAGGAAAGAATTGATCCGGCTTTTAATGCTATTAAATCAGACGAGCGAGACTTATGCAAAAATTTAGTTGCTATCGTTCCAATACAAATGACTGAAGCCTGGATATTAGCAGACAAAGAATTACTAAAAAAAGAATTGTGTACAAATAAAAGTGATAGTGAGTTAGCAATCGATAAAGAACCCGAATCTTTTAGCAATCCGAAAGAAACAATTAAAAATGCCATCAATAAAGCCAGAGAAGGTATGACTAAACGGGATCGAAATAAACTAAAAATTGACGATTTATATTCACCGCTTGGTACAAAAATCGAATTGTCGAAATTAGAATCCTTGTCTTCCTACAAAAAATTTGAAAAGGCAGTACGAGATATTTTTCCACAATTAACGAAAGTCAACAATATAGAGGATAATCCTGATCAAACGTGAATAAGACCTTGCTAATACCATTTTTCTAAAGTAATGGCAGAGATGGTTAATTTTCGGCATTGCTGAATCAAGGCATGAATGGCAACTGTGCAGGTTCCCGTGCAAAAGTTAGTTTGGCTCTAGGTTTTAAAAATAC
>NZ_JASJFG010000989.1:0-7930 GCF_030065375.1 Microcystis sp. M49636_WE2
AATCGTTAAGCCAGAGGAGGTGGAAAGAGCCGTAAACTTGATTAACAATCGTCCTCGAAAATGTCTTGACTATCGTACCCCGAATGAGGTATTCTATAAAGATAGATCAGACAGTGATGCAATTCAGACTTGAATTGGCCGTTTCAGAGCTTGCGTCTCACATCCTTGTTCTAATCTTAAGATCATGCGTTCCATTACAAATAAAATCGCACAACTAAGTAGGTTGCCGTATTGACGGAGAACTCCCCAACTATCGGCCACTTGTTCATCATTTAAATCTAGGGAAAGTTGCACTTTTTCAATAATTTTTGTCCCTCCAGGGTGAACCATCCATAAATCAATATCTTCCTTGGTTATCTCATGACTATTCAGAAAATTAGTAATAATTCGACCGACACCAGACTCAATATAATCAGGTAATTGACGGGACAGCAGACAGGTAATACCATTGTCTCTAATGCCTAAGGTAATGCCGTCTTCGGTATTTTCAGCCAGATAACTAAAATTATCCCGAATGATAAATTTTCCTCGACCTTGTATTTGTTCTGGTTCGTAGGCTCCGATTACTACTGCCGCACAACCATCACCAAAAATACTATGAATGATAATGTCATTTAAATCATCTTGAAAAACGGCATTAATAGAACTTAATTCTAAACAAATTACTAAAGCTTTATGCTCAGGGTTGGCTCTTACATGATCACAGGCTACTCGTAAACCATTCATCGCGGCTGCACAACCCATAAAATTAACTGGCACTCTAGCAATGTTGCGTCGAAGTCCTAAACTTTTAATTAATTGAGCATCTATACCCGGGGCCACAAAGCCTGTACTGGTGACGAATACGATTAGACCAATAGAATCCTCGATCTTTTCTGTACTCAAAGGATTATGATTTTTCTGTTGCTCCGATGCGGCTAAAATAACTCTTCTCGCCACATCTTCTGCTAGGGGAAGCCCATATTTTTCGTACATTTGCATTCGTTGTTCAATAGTTCCCTTTTCTCTACTAAAGTTAACAGTTTCTTCAGTTAATAAGTTAATAGCTAGATGCCTAGTGTCAATCCGGGTATGTTCGTAGATTTTTTCGATACGATGTTGATTCTTCTCTAGACCTTTGAGGTTAGCTAAAAATTTAGCGGCATCCGTTTGTTGGACAAGATTGCCCGGAGTGCCAGTGGCGAGACTTTCAATGACAGGTAAAAACTGAGAAGATTGCATGGCAAATATCAGAACCAGTTTAGGTATTATAGGGAGGGTTTCTGTCAACCAATTGCCTGGAAAGCTAGGGAAAAGTCTGGGTCTTTATTATATCCGTAAGATGCCCAATAATTTTCCCGAAACTTGCCGCCAGAATTTCTGGTTTTTGTCGGCTCAAATCGAACCAATGCCAGCCCAACCTTTGACAATATAGTCTAGGGTTGTTCTTAAGGCTTGCGGGTGAAAATGTTCTTTCAATAATCCCAACTCCTTCTCTTTGGCTAATCGGGATGGCACAGCTAGATAGTGTTTAATTAGCCCTGGTAGGCGGTCAAAAAAGAAGTTTTGAGGTGCCGCCCATTCAACTCCGAATTTTTCCGATTCTTCCCGGACAATATCTTCACTGATGATATTGGCAAAACCACTTTTTTGTTGGGGAAGAACGTGATGCACCCGGTGGGGAGCCAAGCCCGCCGAGAGAAAACAGTCAATATACTTATTACCTACCATGGTCAAATCGTAGGAATTTTTAATCTGCATAACCGCCCAATCTTGGGTTTCCCATTGAGGTGGTGCCATAGGATCTATTGGCGGTTCTTCGGCTTCAAAATCATGACTAGCCACAATCATAAAAGTGCTAATCCAGAGGGTAAGGAAAAACTGTGCTAACCAAGCCCAAAATTGACCGTACAGACAAAAGATAACCAGTTCGATTAATAGTAATAAGTGAATACCAAAACTACCTAAAAAATGGGGTAATCCCAGCTGCCAACTGCCATACATATTCTTAACACCTGCTTTAAAAGCGAGGATACATAATTCCATAATGCGAACAAACATTCCCGTAACCACATGACCTATTTTATGGAATGTATGTACTGGAACTCGATAAAAACGAGGCAATTCTAACATGAAGGTGAAAACATTCTTTTTGATATCAACATCGGTTTGGGTAAAAGGATGATGCAGTAAAGTATGACCGTCTATTACTACTAAAGCGAGGGGAACGTAGTTAATATCAAAAATATTGGCAAATACCTTGTTTAATCCCACTTGTGGCCGATGAATTAGGTAGTGACCTACCCCTGCTAGGGCAATTCTTAGCATAGCGATGAGAGGCACAAATAGGTAAATCGGCATATACTGTCTGGCCTCTAAGTACAGCCCCTGCACCACAAAATAGATAAGAAAAAGACAGATACTGATAACATTAAACAGAAAATCCATGCGCTCCACTTTCTGTTTAAATTCTGGAGAGTAAACTCTGGCTTTAATCTTATTAAGCAATTGTTCTGGGTTGCGGAAATCATAGCGAGGAGTATCCCGCCAACCATTAAAATGCTCTTTAAATAAGAAGGCAGGAGCGTTGTATTTAGGATGAATATGCTCTGGTCTTCCCTGTTGTCCAAGGGAATATTTTTGCAGGACTTTTTTGACTCTTTCAGGATTGGGATGAAAGATATTGACAATCGTGGTTATATCTCTGTTCTTGGTACGTCCAATAAAAAATTGTCCCCCCGGATGCTTGGCAATAAATTCCGTGAGATCATAGGCTTCTCCTTCATAAATCCAGACATTCGGCAAGGGTGTACCGTCGGGGGGATGGGGCGGTGGTTCGTTATCTCCTGGCAAGGGGGGCGGCATGAAGGGACTCACTCCACCTTGATTATGAGGCGCCCCCCGGCCGGCATCTGTGGGCGGCAATGAGGGCATCACTCCTGACTGATTAGGAAATGGTGTTGGTGCTGGGACGTTTTGGGGAGTATTGATTTTTTGTTCTGAGTTCATAGTAAATTTTCATCCTCGTTTGACTATATTTTCTCTGGCAGAATCCCGACCTAAGCTGGCGGGGAAAATCAAGATAACGCTCTCTTAAGTCTCTGGGGTTGTGTAGATAGGGATTGACCGAGTAGGATGGAATCTAAAAATGTTTTTTTGAGAAGTGCTAAAGGTAAATTCCCAGGGCTTATAGAGGGAAATAACTATGTTATCAGGGAAAAATTAGAAATTGCCAAAATTGTTGTATCTCAAAAAAACGGTATAAAAGTTCTTCGGCAACTATGACATTTCTGCTCTTTGGTAAGCAGACAAGCAACCGAAGAACCAGACCAATTAGGACTGACTACGTTCAAATACTCGTAAGATTAAATAACCCAAAGCGGCAATTTCTGGCGGTGAGTTTTGTAACATTCCCCCTAAAGCTTGAGCCTGTTCATCATTACCGAGTAATTGTTTTAAGAGTTCTTGATCTTGTTCTGTTAGACGCGGTAGATTGGCAGGTCCTGCCCCAGTCGGTGCAAAGGGCTGCGGTGTCCCCGGAGGATTGTTCTGGTGTCCACCAGGTGGAAACCCTTGATGCGCTCCGGGAGGAGGACTTTGAGGCACACCAGGAGGAGGGCTTTGCGGGGCAGCGGGGGGGGTGAGGATGTCTTGGTGTTAACATTGATTGATTTCTCCCTATACTTACTATTTAGTTTTTTTATTTTATTCTCACTATTTGCCAGTGATTCCAGATATTTTTTATTTCTTAATAATTTCCTCTCTTGAGCAAAAAAAGAGTTTTAATCAAGTGTCTAGTTGAGATAACTCCCAGAAAGTGGACAAAATCGGATACATTCATCTTTAAATGTGGACATAGTTGGAACTTACCGATAAAAATAGCCGTTGATAGTCAACCAGCACTAAAAAATTTACTTCATATTTGTTAACATAGTGCCATTTTTGACATTCCACTGCTTAACCTAATTTTTAGGGCAAAATTATCCCAAAACACCCGTGGTAAAAACAATGATTTTCTTGCAGACGATTACAAAAATTTACTCTCTAGGGGAAGTGAAAATTCCTGTTCTTCGGGGCATAGATCTGGAAATTCGGTCAGGGGAATACATATCCATTATGGGAGCTTCGGGTTCCGGGAAATCAACCTTGATGAATATTATCGGCTGCCTCGATCGCCCGACGGGGGGACAATATATTTTAGAAGGCAGAAACTTAAAGAACTTGGACGATAACCAACTGGCTTATATTCGCAATCAGAGGATTGGCTTTGTCTTCCAACAATTTAATTTATTGTCCCGCTCCACTGCCCTAGAAAATGTCATGTTGCCGATGGTCTATGCCAATGTTCCCAAGCCAAAGCGTCGTCAAAGAGCGATGCAAGCTTTAGCTAGAGTTGGATTGGCTAATTATCTCCACAATCGGCCTAGCCAACTTTCCGGGGGACAACAACAGCGAGTCGCCATCGCCCGGGCCCTAGTTAATCAACCGGCTCTGGTGTTGGCCGATGAGCCGACGGGGGCCTTAGATACACAAACTTCCCAAGAACTGATGGATTTACTAACCGAACTCAATCAACAGGGGATCACGATTGTGATTGTCACCCACGATCCTGATGTAGCTGCCCAAACTAGGCGGGTGATCCGTCTTCAAGATGGCTTAATCGTTTTTTAGGATGTACTGGCCTCAATCCCGTCGTAAAGCGGTAATCGGGTCTAAATGAGCGGCAGAACGGGCGGGAATTACTCCTGCTAACAAACCAACGATAAAAGATAAGCCAAATCCACTGACTATCGACCAACCTGATAAGACAAAGGGAAATCGGAAAATCTGGGCGCTACAGAGGGCGACTAAAATTCCCGATAATACACCGATGCCGCCGCCAGTCAGGGAAATCATCACCGATTCCGCTAAAAACTGCTGGAGGATTGCCGAACGGGTAGCCCCCACAGCTTTGCGAATCCCGATTTCCCTGGTGCGTTCCACCACGGAAACTAACATGATATTAGCGATGCCAATACCGCCGACTACTAAGGAAATGCCAGCGATCGCCACCAGCATCACTGTAAACAAACCCACTACCGTGGTCAAGGTTTTGACCACATCTGTTTGGTTTCTAATGCTAAAATCATCGGCTTGAGCAGCGGCGAGATTGTGGCGCTGACGCAAAAGATTAGTAATTTGATACTCGGCATTTTTCATCTGATCTTGCTGGTCAACTTTGACATAAATGCCGTTAACGGCCTTACCACTTAAAGAATTATTGCCCACCAGACGAGAAGACATATTGCTCAGAGGAATAAAGACCTGATCGTCGCGATTAATCGAACCTTCTGCACCTTTTGGCTCAAATACCCCAATAATTTCGTAACTATTTTTTCTTTCAATCCAAAGCTTTTTGCCGATAGGATTAGTATCATCGCCAAAGAGTTCTGTTAACAGAGTCGAGCCTAAAATCGCCACTGGTGTCGCCTGTGCCATTTCTTCCTCGGTAAAAAATCGACCTTGGCTGAGTTCTGTATTTCTGGCTTTCATGTAGTTGAGATCGATGCCCACCACATTAGTGGCATGATTGACCTCGCCCGCCACCACTGGTGCTGGACGCTGCAGATAGGCGGAGACCACCTGCACACCAGGAACTTGATTTTGAATAACTTTGGCATCTTCCCAGATTAAGGTACTACTGGAACCGCGGCCGAGACTAATCCCCCCGGTTCTGGCTTCTCCGGGTAAAATTTGTAAAACATTAGTACCTAGAGATTGAATTTTTTGTTCGGTGGCTTTTTGTACTCCTTGGCCTACGGAGGTGAGAGCAATCACGGAGGCAATGCCAATAATCACCCCTAACATGGTTAACAAAGTCCGCAGTTTATTACTCCAGAGGGCTTCGATCGCTATCGAGACAATTTCGCCGATCGCCACGGGATGAGGATGATTAGCCTGAACTATTTGTTTAGGTAAGTTAAGAGTCATTGAGTTCTATTTAATCTGGCTAAATATAGAGTTCTGAGCGGATAAAACAGATATTTTGGACTTATTTGTCTTTTTTATCTATAAATCACCTTATTTACTGTTTCTAGAAGAGATTAGGCTGTATTGACTGCGGCTTTCCCGTCCGATAGCATTGCCGATAAAAACCCTCACTTAGGGAAATCAATCGCTTCGCCATACTTTCCCAATAAGATTTTAGCGAGATTTTCCTTGACCTGTGCGTCAATTTCCGAAAAGATGGGGAGTAAGGCCTTTGCTGCCCCGTCGAGTAGAGGGGGGATATCCATCAAACAATAGACTGTGATATTTGTTACTATTTATTAAGCGTCAAAGTTCCCCCTGTGTCAAATCGAGACAGATAAGACAATGATGCTCTGTCTCCTGTTGTTTCCCTTTGGGTTATTCAATGACTGTTGCGACTTCCGAAAAACTTCCCATTGACTGGGTGACTCTCATCTACATGGCTTTTATCCACTTAGTGGCTCTTTTAGCCTTCTTGCCTGGCAATTTTAGCTGGGGTGCTGTGGGAGTGACATTGATTCTTTATTGGATTACCGGGGGTTTAGGAATTACCCTCGGTTTCCATCGTTTGGTTTCCCATCGGAGTTTTAAGACTCCCAAATGGTTAGAATACTTTCTGGTTTTGTGCGGGACCCTCGCTTGTCAGGGGGGTGCGATCGCATGGATAGGTTTACATCGTATTCATCATAAATATTCTGATACTGCTCCCGATCCCCACGATTCTAATAAAGGTTTCTGGTGGAGTCACATGGGTTGGATGCTGCACGAAATTCCTGCCGACGAAGAAATTGCCCGTTTTACCCAAGATATCGCCGACGATCCTTTCTATAAATTCTGTCAAAATTATTTTGTTCCTATCCAAATTGTTTTAGGCTTAATTCTCTATGCTATGGGTGGTTGGCCGTTTGTAATTTGGGGAATTTTTGTTCGCTTGGTCTTAGTTTTCCACTCCACTTGGTTTGTCAACAGCGCCACCCACAAATTTGGTTATGTTAGCCATGAGTCCCACGATAATTCTAAAAATTGTTGGTGGGTTGCTCTCTTAACTTTCGGTGAAGGTTGGCACAATAATCACCATGCCTATCAGTATTCTGCCCGTCATGGCCTACAATGGTGGGAAGTTGACCTGACTTGGATGACCATTCGTCTGCTGCAAATTCTGGGATTAGCTACTAATATTAAGTTACCCCCCACCACGGCAACGGCGACAGAAAGTTAGTTTTATCCAGTTGTTAAATAGATTATAAATCTAGCCGAACTTAAGTTTAAGTTCGGTTATTTTTTCTCCGACTTAACCCAAATCTGACAGCTTTTCCCACGGCACAACTGAGGAATATAGGTAATGCCAATCCTCCCCCAAAAAAAAGAATTAAGGACAGAATCCCTTTCATGAATGCTGCTGCTGCCGAACATTGACTGGGGAGAGCGCAACTCATCCCAAGAGCGAAGGATAACCAAACAAAAAAGAAAACACACAGGGGAAATAAGAGGCAAAAAACCAGACCCCCCGCTAGACAGCCTAATCCATTGGCCGTTCTATTCGATTTCTTCTCTGTCACCATCTCTATCGCTAACTTTTTCTAAGCCATAGCATAAAAAGGTCAAACTAGCAACTTTTTTAACAAATACTTAATATTTACGCTGATGTGCCGGAAAGACCCCAGAGAACGTATATTAAAAGCTAATCCCCAAATTATAGTAAGTTTCTATGAAAAAAATCTCGATTTTAGGCTCTACAGGCTCGATCGGTACTCAAACTCTCGATATTGTCACCGATCATCCCGATAAGTTTCAAGTGGTGGGATTAGCCACGGGTAATAATATTCAACTACTATCGGAGCAAATTCGGCAATTTCGCCCGCAAATCGTGGCGATTAATAACGAAAGTCAACTAGAAGACCTAAAAAGCCTAATTTCCGACCTTGACTATACCCCGATTATC
>NZ_JASJFG010000538.1:0-1612 GCF_030065375.1 Microcystis sp. M49636_WE2
AAAAACGCTCCTTAGTTAGATATTGAGAAAAACATGGAAGTTATCCCCGCTATTGATATTCTCGATGGCAAATGTGTGCGACTTTATCAGGGAGATTACCAACAATCGCAGGTTTTTAACGATAATCCCGCAATAGTGGCGCGAGAATGGGTCAATCAGGGGGCAACCAGATTACATTTAGTCGATTTGGATGGAGCCAAAGAGGGTAAATCGGTTAATTTGTCAACTATTGAAACAATTCTTAATGATATTGCCATTCCCGTACAGGTGGGGGGTGGACTGCGGGATCTAGAAACGGTGAGTAATCTCCTAAAAATCGGGGTAGAAAAGGCGATTTTAGGGACAGTAGCCGTAGAAAAGCCAGAATTAGTCAGCGAACTTTGTCAAAGCTTTCCGGGGCAAATAATTGTCGGTATTGATGCTCGCGATGGCAAAGTAGCCACGCGGGGTTGGTTAGAAACTTCCGAGGTAGAGGCGATCGCTCTTGGGCAAGATATGGCAAAAAGAGGAGCCAGCACGATTATATACACTGATATTCATCGAGATGGCACGCTTTCTGGCCCTAATCTCGCCGCTTTGCGAGAATTAGCCGAATCTGTCGAAATTCCCGTAATCGCCTCCGGGGGTATTAGTTCCCTGACAGACTTACTGAGTTTATTGTCTTTGGAACCTTTAGGAGTAACGGGAGTAATCGTAGGCCGCGCTCTTTATACCGGTGCAGTTAACCTCTCGGAAGCGATTAACGCCATCGGTTCGGGCCGTTGGCAGGATGTACCCCCGAATTTTTTCGCTTAACGGACTTGTTTGAGAGTATCCACCTGTTTATTGAACATATCGGTAAATAGTCCCAAAACGGTGCGATTTTCATTGACTTTGATGTTAACGCTCACGGACATCCCCGATTGCAGGGGTAGAGTGGATTGATCTTTCAAAACTAAATCTTGACTGTTCAAGCGTACCCGGACAGGGAACCGATAAAAACGGTGATTTTCATCGGGAGGTAAAGCATCGGAACCGATCGAGATTACTTCTCCCTTAATATCGCCGTATTCACTATAAGAAAAGGAATCAATGCGAATATCAGCTTTTTGTCCCTCGCGCACAAAACCGATGTCTTGGTTAGTCACGTCCACCTCTGCCACTAAACAACCTTTAGCGGCATCTTTCACCTCAGTGGGACAGCCATCGGGAACAAGTTTTAATAATGCTTCCGCTTGACTTGGTTGGGGAACAAACCCGGGCCGGGCCTTGAGATCGAAGACCACACCATCAATCGGGGCGGTAATTTTTTGATATTTAATCGTCTGTTGTGCTTGACTAATTTCACTATCTAACTCAGCAATGCGCTTGTTATTATCAATGATAACGCGACTGATCTGACTATCGATTTCAGCGATCCGTTTGTAATTGTCCGCCATTTTATCGCGCACATCTTTTTCCGTGATTACCGTGGTATTAATCAGCTTTTCTCGCGCTTGGGAGATCAACAGGAAATAACGCTTTTCTTCCTGTTCCAGGCGGGAAATTTCGGCGATGCGGGTTTGTACTTCTTTCTCTTGTTTTTCTCGATCGATTTTGCCGTTAGCCTCTTGCTGCTGTAATTCATTCTGGC
>NZ_JASJFG010000925.1:0-3137 GCF_030065375.1 Microcystis sp. M49636_WE2
CACCTCCCATGTGATGGCCATGGCGGTGCAGAAATTATTCCCGAAAGCCCAAGTTACTATCGGGCCTTGGACTGAAACCGGATTTTACTACGATTTTGATGTGCCGGAACCTTTTACCGATAAGGATCTCAAGGACATCAAAAAAGAGATGGTCAAAATTATCAATAAAAAACTGCCGGTGATTCGCGAGCAAGTTTCTCGGGAAGAGGCGGAAAAGCGCATTAAAGCGATTAATGAAGCCTATAAGCTGGAAATTCTGGCGGGAATTCAAGAACCCATCACCCTCTATCATCTTGGGGACGCTTGGTGGGATTTGTGCGCCGGTCCGCACCTAGATAATACAAGCGAACTAGACCCAAAAGCAATCGAATTAGAGACGGTAGCGGGTGCTTATTGGCGTGGGGATGAAAATAAAGCCCAATTGCAGCGCATTTACGGCACAGCTTGGGAAAATCCCCAACAATTAGCCGAATACAAGCGCCGTAAGGAAGAAGCACTGAAACGGGACCATCGCAAATTAGGCAAAGAATTAGGTTTATTTATTTTCTCTGATTCTGTCGGGCCAGGGTTGCCTTTATGGACACCGAAAGGAACTTTAATTCGTTCTTTGTTAGAAGATTTTCTGAAAAAAGAACAGTTAAAACGCGGTTATCTACCCGTAGTTACTCCCCATATTGCTCGCGTCGATTTGTTTAAAATTTCGGGTCACTGGCAAAAGTACAAAGAAGATATGTTTCCCATGATGGCAGACGATGAGGAATCTGCTAGTAAGGAAATAGGATTTGTGCTTAAACCGATGAACTGTCCTTTTCATATTCAAATCTATAAAAGTGATTTGAGATCCTATCGGGAATTGCCGATGCGTTTGGCGGAATTCGGGACAGTTTATCGTTACGAACAATCGGGAGAATTGGGAGGGTTAACTAGAGTTCGCGGTTTTACCGTTGATGATTCCCATTTGTTTGTCACTCCCGAACAATTAGACAAGGAATTTTTAAGCGTTGTTGATTTAATTTTGACGGTGTTTAAGAGTTTACAATTAAAGAATTTTAAGGCGCGATTGAGTTTTCGTGACCCCGAATCGGATAAGTATATCGGTTCCGATGAAGCTTGGGAAAAGGCAGAATCAGCGATTAGAAAAGCGGTGCAAACTTTGGGGATGGATTATTTTGAAGCCCCCGGAGAAGCGGCTTTTTATGGTCCAAAATTAGACTTTATTTTCCAAGATGCCCTCGAAAGAGAATGGCAGTTAGGAACGGTACAGGTAGATTATAATTTACCCGAACGTTTTGAACTAGAATATGTTGCCGAAGATGGTAATCGTAAACGTCCGGTGATGATTCATCGCGCACCTTTTGGTTCTTTGGAACGTTTAATCGGTATTTTAATCGAAGAATACGCAGGGGATTTTCCTCTTTGGTTAGCCCCTGTCCAGATACGATTATTACCGGTTAGTGATACTCAATTGGATTACGCTAAAGAGGTGACAGCGAAAATGCAGTTGTTAGGAATTCGCGCCGAAACCGATACCAGTGGCGAACGTTTGGGTAAAATGATTCGCAATGCTGAAACCGCAAAAATTCCCGTGATGGCAGTGGTGGGGGCAAAAGAAATGGAAAGTAATAGTTTAAGTATTCGCACCCGTGCCACGGGCGATTTAGGAGTAATTAGCGTCGAGGAAGTGGTGGCAAAATTAGAAAGTGCCATCCAAAATCACGGTAATTTTTAAGCGTTTGCTTATCTAATTCTATGGGGCAGAAAATATTTCTGTCCCAGTATTTTTTATCAACCCGGGAGATTTTTCGGGTGCATCTGATATTTGTGACTTTCTCTCACATATAGGTGAGCAGAAGCAGTTATTCAAAAAGGGCGAATGCAATTCGCCCCTACAATAATATTATTGCGCCAATAGTAGGGGCGCACCGCGTGCGCCCTGTAATATAGATATTTCTACAAAATTGAGATGCACCCGATTTTTCCTGATTATCCTTTAGGTATCATCATCTTTTTGAAAGGGATTTTCCCCAATGCCTAGGCCTTTTTTGCTCTGTTTTAAGTCTTTCCAGAGGGCTTTAATTTTTTGGTAGGCTTCTAGAGAACTGATTTTGCCCCCGGTTTCCAGATTACAAATAAAACTGACTTTTTGGGCAAATTCCTGTAAATTGGCGTTAAATAGCAAGTTTTCTGGCTTAAATTCCCCATAGTAGGGGGCGCGAGGATAGAGAAAATCCTCCTTGCGGCGATCGGGGAGATTTGGGTTATCATCGTTAGGAGGATTCTGGTTCATAGGGCGACGGCGGGTAATTTTGCGGAATTTCTTTAGATTTTTCGGTAATGGTAATGGGAGATAATATCAGTTGTTGGATATCATTGAGGATTTAAGTAGAAACTTGGCTGATTCGCCAAAAATTGACCACTTAAATCGGGACACTTTTTGGCTATGGGTTAAGGTTCGGTCGCAAAATGTTGACAGTTATCTTTAAGCAGCAATTATACATTATTTTTTTCAACAATCATCTACCTAATGATATAAATTTTTTGTCTAGGTTGATCGCCAAAATTTACTGCTGCCGCTATCTGATTAACCATCAATTTTTGTTTATCAATTGCCGAGGATGATAACTATGGAAAAACTCTATGAAGGTAAGGCCAAAATTCTCTATCAAACCGATGATCCCGATATTCTCCTCACTTATTACAAAGACGATGCCACGGCTTTTAATGCCCAAAAACGCGGGCAAATTGTCGGCAAAGGGGAAATTAACTGTACTGTCTCCACTGCCCTATTTCAATGGTTAGAATCCCTAGGAATACCTACCCATTATATTGATCGCCCTAGTTCTAGGGAAATGCGCGTCAAGGCGATTAAAATCATTCCCTTGGAGGTAGTAGTCAGAAATATCGCCGCCGGGAGTTTGTGCAAGCAAACGGGATTAAAGGAGGGGAAAGTTTTACCTTTTCCGCTTGTAGAATTTTACCTCAAGGATGACGCTTTGGGCGATCCTTTGTTAACGCCCGATCGCATAAAAGTGATCGATATTGCCAGCGAGGAGCAAGTCAATCAGTTACGAGATTTAGCCCTGCAAATCAATCAATATCTGCAAGAATTTTTCGATAAGTGCCAGATTATTCTCGTC
>NZ_JASJFG010000838.1:0-2832 GCF_030065375.1 Microcystis sp. M49636_WE2
ATCCTACAAAGTGCCGATAAACTTATCAATGCGATCGAATCCTTTTTCAATCGTCTTTAGGTCTGTAGCATAGGAAAGACGAATACAATCATCAGCACCGAAAGCAATACCGGGGATAGCGGCTACTTTTTGGGTTTCGAGCAGTTTCTGACAAAAATCCCGGGATTTTAAACCAGTTTGACTAATATCGATAAACACATAAAAAGCACCGTTGGGAGTAGGACAATTGAGTCCGGGGATTGCTCGCACTCGTTCTAAAATATACTGTCGGCGCTCGCTAAAAGCTTTGACCATTTCCTCGATGCAATCTTGGGGACTCTCTAAAGCAGCGATCGCACCGTATTGGGCAAAAGTGCAGACATTAGAGGTACTATGACCTTGGATATTAGTCATGGCCTCGACAATTTCCACCGGTCCTGCTATGTAACCGACGCGCCACCCCGTCATCGAGAAAGCTTTAGCAAAACCATTACTAACAATACTGCGCTGAAAGATTTCTGGACCAAAAGAAGCGATACTGCGGTGAATTGCGCCATCGTAGAGGATTTTCTCGTAAATTTCATCGGAAACCACTAAAATATCCTTTTCAACCACAATTTTTGCTAAAGCTGCGATTTCTTCGGGAGTATAGACAATACCGGTAGGATTAGAGGGAGAATTGAGAACAAATAATTTAGTTTTCGGTGTAATTGCCGCTTCTAGCTGTTCGGGGGTGATTTTATAGTGATTCTCTAGGCTAGTGTTCACTATAACCGATGTTCCTCCCGCTAACGTCACCATTTCAGGATAACTCAACCAGTAGGGTGCGGGAATAATTACTTCGTCCCCCGCTTCAATTAACGCCATGATTAGATTATAGAGAGACTGTTTACCCCCATTGGTAACGATGATATTATCGGCATTGTATGCTAGTTGATTATCCCGCAGCAATTTCTCAGCGATGGCTTTTCTTAACCCCGGTTCTCCGGCAGCCGGTCCATAGCGAGTTTTTCCCTCATCGAGGGCCTTTTTCGCGGCAGCTTTGATGTGAATGGGTGTGTCGAAATCTGGCTCCCCGGCGCTAAAACTACAGACATCTTCGCCGTTTTTCTTCATTTCCTTGGCCAGAGAGTCGATAGCTAGGGTAAGGGAGGGGGTGACTTGATTGACTCGTGACGCTAGTTTCATAGTATTTTACCCTGACAGGGCTTTTCTGATGACCTACACAACCTTTAGTATTGTCCATCACCTCGATTGTTCTGGGTGTTTTTTTATATAATCTCCGGAATTGCGGCGCTTAGGGATGGGTGTGGGGTGTGGGAATTATGAATTATGAATTATGAATTATGAAGTGGGGAGTGGGGAGAACAAAGCTGCCTCCTGCCTCCTGCCGAAGTCTGCCTTTTGCCTCCTGCCTCCTGCCTCGGAGTCTCGGAGTCTCCTGTCTTCGTTATTAGACCTCTCCATAATATTATCTCAAGACCAAAAGTCTTTCTAGTCAAGGAATATACCCGAATAAAAATTATTTTAATTGCCTCATATTTTTTCAGTAAAATTGAATTAGCAACGACAGATATACATTTTAGCTATCGAACTGCTTAATTAGTACATAAGCTAAAAGCAAGCTGTGACTGGGTTATAATTTTTGGAGATGTCTATTGAGGATTTTTTCTTTTTGCGGGTTTTTGTTTGCTGGTAGGGAGTAGGGGAGCGGTTAATTTTTCGTAGAGTTCAAAGAGGTATTCAATACGGTTTAATTCACTGGTGAAAGGTTGGGGACGATAACACAAATCAACGGCTTTGTCAAGTTTTTGGTGAGCTTTGAGCAAGTCGGGAGGCATGGTTAAAGGATCGTATAAATCCGCAAGGCTACTATCGGGATATTTTACCCTTGTATCTAGCACAGTTTGAGCGCAAGTTTCAACGGTTTGTTTTTGTTTGTCGGTGATATTTTCTGGAAAGGGGTAGTTATTATAAACAATATCTTTTGAGTAGCGATAATCGCTTTTTAATCTTCCGCAAACATATTTAACCCATGTCATGTGCATTGCTGAAGTAAGAATACCAAATAAATATAAATCAGCATTTGCAACAAAGAGACAACTATCACTAGCAATATAATCTGGACTAAAGAAACCAAATGGAATATATTTTCTATTCTCTGAAGAATGACGCGGTATTAGAATATAGCTAGTTTTTGGCTGTCTATTTTCTCCGAATAAAGTAGGAAAATTAGAGAGCTTTCTAGTTGACTCTCGGTTGCTTTTCTCTCTAGTTAATTTTACTTGCTCAACTCTCGATGCAATTATTTTTGATTTTTTTAATTCTTGTGGTTGAATATTAGTCAACCATAGACAATAACGATCCTCATTATTTAAAAATTCTTTTGCACTTAATAGGGGCTTTATCCATTTTTCAGAATCAGGTTCATTCTTAACTAATTCTTCTTTTTCAGATTGTGAAAGAATAAGATGACCACCATCATTTGGCATACTTCCAAAGTTTATTTCTGGAACAGATGAAATGGTTTTTCTTCTACTTAAAATTACTAAGTCACTACCCTCAACTAGGTAAGGATTAATATTTTTAACTTTTCTTTCTGTTGGTTCACCTTTAATATCAGCATAATCAAAAATACGTTTATTGTCAATATCTTCTAGCCCAAAACCAATAATAACACAATGAACTGCGGCGTTTCCTTTTGCTTCATTACTCCAGCTAAAAGTTCGATGGGCAAAATGAATTTTTATTTTATATTTTTGATAAAGCTCTTGCCAAAGAACACCAACTTGTTCACCCTGAGAAATAGAATTTGTGCTAACTAAAGCGCAACGAATTAAACTATTTTGAATA
>NZ_JASJFG010000366.1:0-6223 GCF_030065375.1 Microcystis sp. M49636_WE2
AGGATTGTCTAATTCTTGAGAAATTTGCCGTAAAAGGGTAACAACTCTCGCATGATCTTCGTAGCTACCGTGGGAAAAGTTTAGCCGCGCTACATTCATCCCCGCACCGATCATCTGCTTGAGGACTTCTGGCGAATTACTGGCAGGGCCGATCGTGGCTACGATCTTAGTTCTATGGTTAATAATTGACATGGAACCCTTACTGATCGATCTTGGGACGATTACATGATATTCAATTTAGGTTAACTAAAAGTGAAGCGGAAAACAAATTAAGCTTTTCCACAGAGTTGCAATCGCTCCCGGTCCACTGCTTCACCGTCAGGAGTCAGTGATCAGTGATCAGATTTGAGTTTTCAATACTATTAAGTGGCAAGTTGGGAGCTTTCTTTTCACTGATTACTGTTTACTGGACGGCTACGCCGTGCCTTTGGCAACACAGCAAAAAAGCTCCAGCGCTCCCCTGGAGTCTTAACGAGTAATTTTTTAGATAGTCAACAGCTTATATCGCCCGCATTTCCTTATCTTCCTCCACATCGAGAACTCCAGGCACTGCCTTTAAAGAGGGGATCAGCGATCGAGGGGCTGAACCGGTAATAATGCCGGAAACCGATAAGATATTATCTACTGTCATACCCAGAAATTGTAAATTATTGGCCACTGTCTGAATATCGGCTAAATGCTGTTCATCGATCGTCACGATAATCTGTTCCATGGCTATTAATAAAAGTAAAAAGATGAGCAGGAGTCAGGAGATGGGAGCGGGGAAGTGGGGAGCAGGGGAAGTGGGGAGAATAAATAAAAATAATCTCCTAACTCCTAACTCCTAACTCCTGACTCCTCAATACTGACTGCTAAGGCGCTTGGACCAGTCCACTGCCCACATCAACGGTGGGAATGGACAGTCGCAAGGCTTTCGAGGTGAGTAACTGCCAGAGTTGCGCCCCGCGCACTCCCGAAGCTTGAGCGTGGAGAGCAGCAATCCCGGCCACATGAGGGGTAGCCATGCTAGTGCCGTTAAAAACGTCGTAACGTCGGGGCATCGGTACAGAAGAATAGATCGCCACCCCGGGGCCGGCGATATCTACGTTAGCACCTTGGGCAGTACCAGAACCACAGGAAAAAGAAGCTAATCGCAGATTACTATTGATCGCCGCCACGGCCATAATTGAGGGACTATTAGCCGGTTGACCCACAGTACCAGGCCGGTGATTGCCGGCCGCCGCGATAATCAAACAACCATTTTGCAGAGCGCGACGACCGATAGTTTCGTAGGCAGTGGAAGGAGTTGGAACTGTATTGCCCAAGGACATAGAAATCACCGCACAGCGACTGGCGATCGCCCATTCCATGCCGGCGAGAATCCAACTTTGGGAGCCACTGCCAGCATTACTGAGAACTTTGCCCGCATAAATGGTGGCTTCGTAGGCGACCCCGTAGCGGCGACCGTTGACATTTTTAAATCCGCAGGCGGTACCGATACAGTGAGTGCCGTGACCGTGACCATCCTGCACCGCTTCTCCTGGTACAAAAGACTGACTTTGGATCGATCGCCCGAAAAAGTCGGGATGCTTTAAATCCATACCCGTATCTAGTACAGCCACATTAATGCCGCGACCAGTGCGACCAAGGGAATTGATTACTTTCGTGGCTTTTAATCCCCAAGTGGATTGGGCATCATCGAGAAAGGCTAGGGCTGCGAGATCCTTATCTCCCGGCTCTTTTTTAGCCTTGGACTGTTCATAAAGATGATTGACGGCATCGCGATAACCCTTGAGGTATTCCGAGGATAAACCCTCCTCGATTGCATAGTAAATTCGTTCGGGTTCGATCGCTAAAATTGCCGAACTTTCCCCCGCTATGTTCATGACACCGCTCAAGGCTAAGTCATCCAGGGAAACCACTGCCACCCCCAAAGTCGGAAAGGTTCCCCCTCCCGCCGCATCTAGTTCTGAACTGTCCATGGCCGAATCGGCAAAGTCCCGGGCATCGGGCAAGGCAGATATCCCCGCCACATCTCGCAGGGCGGCGATTCCTTCCGGGGTTGCTCCATCTTGGAAAGTAACAATATATCGCCCCGTGGTTTCTTCATTTGATGCGGTACTGGGGATGGGAAAACTCGCTTGTCCAGACATAAAAAATACCTCCAAAAAATGGATATTTTAGCTAATACAATCGCGGAAAAATGGCTTAACCACCAGCCTTTTTATCGAAGATTTTTCAATCATCAACCACTGGTCTAACCATCCTTTAATTGTTCAGGATGGTTCGGCAAAAGATGAGTCAGTTAATTACCCACCCTCAAAATGTTCACGGTTTGGGAAACCATTTTCCTAAGTTCACTTCAGTCTCTAAGTGCCGTTGTTTCTGGACTCCAGCCCTGGCGGTGTTAAATTTTTTCTAGTAATTCAGGCTCTGGGAAACAACGGAACTAGGTTAGGGAATCTCAATCAATTTTTTTATGTATTTGGGCTTAAACCGATCATATAAGTTTAAAACCCTCACCTTATATTTAATCGCTATTAAGCTGTGTTTTTTCTCCTGCGATCAGCCTAACATTACCTCAAGGATTTTGGTTAAAAAATTTACAAATCTTTGACAATGCTTGGCAGCACGGGGAAACAAAATAATACTTATGTTCTAACGGCAACCCTGAATGATTCAGTCGGAAAACTGGCTTTCACGGTAGGATAAACTAATAACCATCTCCGCTCGTTTAGATTTCCTTATGACCAACACATTAGACGATAAAGCCATAGTCAAGGACTATTTTAACGCCACGGGATTCGATCGCTGGCGCCGGATTTATGGGGATGGCGAAGTTAACAAAGTACAAAAAGATATTCGCATCGGTCATCAACAGACGATCGATACCGTTATCGGTTGGTTAGAAAGTGATGACAATTTGCCTAATCTCTCGATCTGTGATGCCGGTTGTGGAGTCGGTAGTCTTAGTATTCCCCTCGCTAAAGCGGGCGCAACTATTTTCGCCAGTGATATTTCCGAGAAAATGGTGACAGAAGCCAAGGAAAGAGCGGCCAAAGAGTTAGCAGATACCAGTAAACTCACCTTTGCCGTTCAAGATTTAGAAGCATTAACCGGCCAATATCACACAGTCATCTGTCTTGATGTTCTCATTCACTATCCCACAGAAGAAGCATTAGGCATGATTAAACACTTGGGAACCCTAGCTCAATCCCGTTTAATCCTCAGTTTTGCCCCTAAAACCTGTTTATTAACCATTCTCAAGAAAATTGGTCAATTTTTCCCCGGTCCGAGTAAAACCACTCGCGCTTATCAACACAAGGAAAAAACTATTGTCGCCGCTCTCAACGAAAATGGCTTTAAAATTGAACGGACGAGTATGACTAGCACTCGTTTCTATTTTTCCCGTATCCTCGAAGCTGTCCGCAGTGAATAAAGAATGGCAGTCACCACCAGCAAATTAATCGAGTGGAAACAGCAAAAACGCGCGATTGTCACCCTCACAGCTTGGGATTATCCGATCGCGCGACTGCTCGATCGAGCAGGAATTGATATTATCTTGGTGGGTGATTCCTTAGCTATGACCGCTTTGGGCTATCCTACCACTTTACCGATCACCCTAGAGGCGATGATTCACCATGCAGCGGCCGTGTCTCGCGGGGTAAAACAAGCTTTAGTTGTCTGTGATTTGCCTTTTCTCAGCTATCAGGAAAGTGTCAGTCAGGCAATTCACTCCGCCGGAAGGATGTTAAAGGAAGCGGGAGTACAAGGGGTAAAATTAGAGGGAGGTTATCCCGCTATGATCGAGACGATTAGCCGTTTAACCGAGATAGGCATCCCTGTTATGGGTCATATCGGATTAACTCCCCAGTCAGTCCATCGCTTAGGATACCGTCAGCAGGGAAAAACCCCATCGGATGCACAAAGACTAATCGAGGAAGCTTTAGCCTTGGAGAAAGCGGGAGTATTTGCCCTGGTTTTGGAACATATTCCCGCCAATTTAGCCGCTACTATTACCGATAAATTGACTATCCCGACGATTGGTATCGGTGCGGGGGAAGATTGTGATGGTCAGGTGTTAGTAACGGCGGATATCCTAGGATTAACCGAAAAAGCTCCCCCTTTTGCCAAAGTTTATGCTAATTTAAGCGAGACAATTACAAAAGCAGTTGTAGAATTTGCCAAGGATGTGAGGAGAAATGAATAACGGCGAAAAAGCCACCTTTGGGGCCGGCTGTTTTTGGAAAACCGAGGACGCATTTCGGCGTTTACCAGGGGTTTTAGCGACTTCTGTGGGTTATATGGGGGGAAATTTTCCCAATCCTAGTTATCTCGATGTGTTATCGCGAATTACCGGTCATGCGGAAGTGGCACAAATTGAATATAATCCCCAAGAAATAAGCTACGAGGCGTTATTAGCTGTTTTTTGGTCAATCCATGATCCGACTCAGTTAAATCGCCAAGGACCGGACCGGGGAGAACAATATCGATCGATTATTTTTTATCACACCCCGGAACAAAAGTTAATCGCCACTGCTTCCAAGCGTCAACTACAACTATCGGCAAAGTTTCAGCAAGATATCGTTACTTTGATCGAACCCGCAGGAGATTATTATCTGGCCGATCAGTCCCATCAACAGTATTTAGAGAAAAAACAGGCTCGATCGGTCGGGGATTTGCAGAAGAAAATATAAAGACAGGTTCGGGGTATAATGTAAAGTTGCTTTCGCAGGAGATCAGGAAAAATGCCCGAGGCGGTCGGAGTCATTCAAACGTTGGGTTTTCCCCCCGTTTTAGCGGCGGCGGATGCCATGGTTAAAGGGGGACGAGTCACCCTAGTTTATTTTGATCTAGCGGAAAGGGGCGAATTTTTAGTGGCGATTCGCGGTCCGATTTCCGAGGTTAAACCGGCAGTAGAGGCAGGATTAGCGGCGGCGATGACCGCTTTTGGTGGCAATGTGGTCAGTCATTACATCGTACCGAATCCTCCAGAAAATGTACTGGCGGTTTTACCAGTGCAGCATACGGCTAAGTCAGACCGTTTTCGCAGTTAATTTCCCTAGCGATTTGCCCCAAACTAGACTATAGTTAAAGACTGGAAAATAGATTGGATTCTATCAATTGAACTTATCTGATTTTTGTTATTAGGAGTTAATTTATGACAGCCCAACCCGCGGTGGGATCGATCGAGACCAAAGGTTTCCCCGGTATTCTAGCGGCCGCCGATGCGATGGTAAAAGCAGGACGGATCACGATTGTTGGTTATTTAAGGGCAGGAAGCGCCCGTTTTACCCTCAATATTCGTGGGGATGTACAGGAGGTAAAAACCGCTATGGCTGCCGGCATTGAAGCCGTCAATAAAACCGAGGGGGCAGCTTTAGAAACCTGGGTAATTATTCCCCGTCCTCACGATAACGTGGTGGCTATTTTACCGATCGATTATAGCGAGGCAGTGGAACCTTTTCGCGCCGCCGCCGACGGTGCGATGGCACCAATCCGTCGTTAATCTTCAAGGTCAATTTTTTGTTACTGGTTGGAACTTGTCTAGTTCCAACTTAGTTTTTAATGATGATTTAAGTTTTAGTTAAAAAACCGAATTTGATAATTGCTGCAACAGTTGCACCGATAACAGTGACTATCAAAGCCCATATTTGAGCCGTTGCCCTTTCTTTCAAGTCTTTGACATCTTCTTTGAGTTGGGAAACTTCGGCCTCTATTTTCGGTAATACTTCTAGTTTTGTTTCGATTCGCTCTAACCGATTGTCAAGTTTAGCGAGAATATCTTTTAAGTCAGTTTCAATGATAATAGGGTTACTCATGGGGAGATTCTTCTTTTGGGGACTAGGGGGTATCAATTTGTGTTAACAGTTCCTCTGCTAGATCAATAAACAAGTCTTTTTTGCCAATTTTAAGACTTAAGGGATCATCGGTAACTATCCAGCCATCTTTGATTAGGGCGTGTTTTACACAATCATGGAAAATATCTTTGGCAGGCATTGTTTTATGATTCGGCGATCGCGTTATTTAGTCAGTGAGCAATAGTCTCGATTAGGTTGGGACGGATAGAGGGGAATTTTTCTGACTTGAAGCAACGTGCTAGTTGATTGATTCTTAAAAAATCAGTATCTTGAGTAAAAATCACGCGACCATTGGATAAAGCAAATTGCAATTGTACTTCATCAGATACCCCCAATAAATTTTCTTCTGGAGTGGTAGTAACATCAAGGCCTCGCTGGCGCAA
>NZ_JASJFG010000424.1:0-11971 GCF_030065375.1 Microcystis sp. M49636_WE2
CGATGGTGGCGGGTTTAATTTTTGTTAATTTTTCCCGCGATTCCATTGACAAAGTTTCGATTTTCATGTAGTCAATATCGGGGGATAAATGACGGTTACTGTGGCGACTAATTTGGTCAATTTGATTTTGTTGTCGTTTCAAATAACCGGAATATTTAATCTCAATTTCTACCCCTTCTCTTTCGGCTAAATTTATATCAGGATTACCTAAACCATAACGATCAAGATCGAGATAATGCAAGCTAGGACGACGCAGTAAATCCGCTAAAGAGAGAGAACCTTTGATTTTTTGTTCCGTATCCTTAACGATGGCAATTGCCACCTCATCCCGTTCTTTAATTCTCGTTTCGTGTAGGCGTTCTTTTTCAGCGATAATATTAGCCTGTTTAGTTTGGAATAATTGCCAACGCCGGTCATCAATTAAGCCAATTTCTCGCCCTAAAGGTGTTAATCTTTGATCGGCATTATCCGATCGCAATACTAAGCGATATTCGGAACGACTGGTTAACATTCGATAGGGTTCCCGCAGATCCTTAGTACATAAATCATCGACCAAAGTTCCTAGATAACTTTCCTCCCGGGGAAAAACAATTAACTCTTTTCCTAAAGCAAACCGCGCCGCATTAATCCCCGCCACCAGTCCCTGGGCTGCCGCTTCTTCATAACCGGTTGTCCCGTTAATTTGTCCCGCACAAAATAACCCCTCAATCTTCTTCGTCATCAGGGTTGGATAACACTGAGTTGCTGGTAAATAATCATATTCCACTGCATAGGCAGCACGCAACATCACACAGTTTTCTAAACCGGGTAAAGTCCGCAGCATTGCTAATTGAACATTTTCCGGCAGTCCCGTTGAAAAGCCTTGGATATAAAGTTCGGGAATATCGCGCCCTTCCGGTTCAATAAAAATTTGATGACTTTCTTTATCGGCAAAACGGACGATTTTATCCTCAATACTAGGACAATAACGCGGCCCTTTCGAGTCAATAAAACCGCCATAAATGGGGGATAAATGTAAATTATCTCTGATTAATTGATGAGTTGCCGCCGTGGTGCGGGTGAGATGACAGTTCATTTGTTCCCGTTCGATCCACACCTCCGGATCAAAACTAAACCAACGCACCTCGTCATCGGGCGGTTGCGGTTCCATGCGGGAGTAATCCACCGAACGCTTATCCACACGGGCAGGAGTGCCAGTTTTTAGGCGACCAGTCTCGAATCCGAGACGATTTAGGGTTTCGGTTAAACCCACCGCCGCAAATTCGCCCGCCCGTCCGGCGGCCATAGACTTGCCGCCAATCCAGATTTTACCGCCTAAAAAAGTGCCAGTGGTTAAAATCACGGCTTTAGCGGCGAAACAAGTGCCGAAATAGGTTTCTACCCCTAAAACTTGCTCATTTGCCCCTAAAATCAGGTCTGTGGCCATGGCTTCCCGAATAACCAGATTGGCTTGGGTTTCGACGATACCTTTCATCACCGCCGCGTATTCCCGTTTATCGGTTTGGGCGCGTAGGGCCCAGACTGCCGGTCCGCGAGAGGCATTAAGAACCCGTTTTTGCAGATAGGTGCGGTCGGCCATTTTGCCAATTTCGCCGCCTAAAGCGTCCACTTCGTGGGTTAATTGGGATTTAGCCGGACCACCGACGGCGGGGTTACAGGGTTGCCAAGCGATTTTATCGAGATTAAGGGTGAGGAGAAGGGTACGACAACCGAGACGGGCGCAAGCTAGGGCCGCTTCACAGCCGGAATGGCCCGCCCCGACGACGATGACATCAAATTCATCTTGAAAGTCTGCGGCTGAGGAGAAAGTCATACTCGATCGAGGGGAAAATTAATTAATCAGGCTAATATTCTAGCAATTTTTCTGAGTTTCCCCTCAAATATAATACAAGATTACTAACTATGTCATTGAATACCATCAAAGCGATCGCATAAATCTAAAAACAATCTATATAATTCCTATTTACCCTTGCCTTTTCAGGGCATTACTGGCTAAGTATTATAGGTGCTTATGATATCTTCACGATCGTTTAAAGATTGTAATCATGGATTTACTTGCCAATCCCGTCGCTTTGTCGCGGATACAATTTGCCGTCACCGCTATTTTCCATATGCTTTGGCCGGTGTTAACCACTGGTATGGGCATTTATCTAGTCATTGTCGAAGGATTATGGCTAAAAACCCGCAATCCTGACTACTATCATCACGCTCGCTTCTGGGCAAAACTCTACATTCTCAATTTCGGCATTGGAGTTGCTTCTGGTTTACCCATGGCCTTCCAGTTTGGCATGAATTGGGCGCCTTTTTCGGAAGCGGTGGGGGACTTTTTCGGAACTATCCTCGGTTTCGAGGGAACCATGGCCTTTATGCTAGAGGCTAGTTTTCTAGGAATTATGTTGTTTGGTTGGGGACGAGTTCCCCCTTTAATTCACTTCCTAGCGACAATTCTCGTCGCTTTCGGGGCTAATCTTTCCACTTTCTGGATTTTAACCGCTAATTCTTGGCTGCAAACCCCCGCCGGTGGCATCTTCGTGGATGGTAAATTTATCGTTCAGGATTACCTACAAGCGATTCTCAATCCCTTCATGGTTAATAGTTTCCTGCATATGTTTTTCGCTACTCTGGAAACTTCTCTTTTCGTCATTGGTGGGATTAGTGCTTGGTATTTGCTCAATAAACGTCACATTAGCTTTTTTAGTCGTTCTCTCAAAATTATTCTTACTCTAGCGATTGTTATTGCTCCCTTGCAAATTTTTGTCGGTCATCTTAGTGCCGAACAAGTGTATCACTATCAACCGGCTAAATTAGCCGCCATGGAAGCGCAATGGGAAACTATTCCTGCGGGAGAAACTGCCGGTTGGAGTTTGGTTGCTTTACCCAAGGATAAAGCGGAGACAAATAGCTGGGAAGTGAAAATTCCTAATGCTTTGGGTTATCTTTTGGAGTTAAAACCCAAGTTATCGGAACCTGTTCTCGGCTTAAAAACGTGGAAATACGAAGACAGACCGCACATGGTGGGGCTAATCTATTATTCCTTCCGGATTATGGTCGCTATCGGTCTTTTTCTTGCTTCTTTAATGACTGTAACTGTCGGGCAATGGCTGTGCGGTCAACTGAGTAACGAAAAAATCGACAGTCAAAAATGGTTACTGCGCGCTTGGGTTTTTGCGGCCCCTCTGGGTTATCTTGCGGTTGAAACCGGTTGGATTGTCCGTTGTGTCGGTCGTCAACCCTGGACGGTTTACAATCAAATCCGGACAGTGGATGCTGCTTCTAAACTGCCCGCAGGCGAGATTTTAACCTCTTTAATCGGAATTACGGCGATTTATGTCGTTTTCTTGGTTTCTGCTCTCTATTTCGGTAGTCTTATTATCCGTCAGGGACCAAATCTTAACTTACCACTGCCGGGGACTCAACAGGAAAAAGTGACCTCACCAGAACTAAATCCTCGTTCCCTAGAAGCGCAACAATAGGAGGAACTATGGAACCGTTACAGTATTTTTTGCCACAAATTTGGTTTTTTATTCTGGGTTTATTCCTGTTTCTCTACGTCCTTCTCGATGGTTTTGACTTGGGGGTGGGAATTCTTTCCCTGACTTCCTCCTCCGAGAAGCGTCGCAGTATTTTAATGACCAGTTTGGGCAATGTTTGGGATGCTAACGAAACTTGGATTGTTTTGATGGGTGGTTCCCTGTTTGGGGCGTTTCCCCTAGCTTACGGGACAATTTTAAACGCTTTATACCTGCCTGCTGTGATTATGGTGGTGGGGCTATTATTTCGGGCTGTTTCCTTCGAGTTTCGTGAACATTCTCGCCAGAAATTGTTCTGGAATTATGCCTTCGGACTCGGCAGTTTTTTGGCCGCTTTGGGGCAAGGATTCGCCCTCGGTGCGGTTTTTGAGGGCATTAAAGTGGATGAATTGGGTCATTTTGCCGGCGGCCCCTTTGATTGGTTAACATGGCGATCGATTCTAGTGTCTCTAACTTTAATCCAAGCTTATGTTTTAGTGGGTTCCACTTACCTAATTCTGAAAACTACGGGTAATTTACAGGAAGTTCACTATAAAACGGCAAAAATTGCCGCTATTACCACTTTTATCGGTGCTGTCTTTATCACCATCAGTACGCCGCTGCTTTCTGACCATATCCGTCAGCGTTTATTTGACCCTCGACTAATTTACATCTTTATCCTCATCCCGATTTTAGCTGTGCTGTTACTGGGTTTATTATTGCGGAGTTTGCAACTAAAGGAAGAAAACACCCCCATGGTCTGGACAGTATTGCTGTTTATGCTCTCTTTTCTCGGTTTGGGATTGTTGATTTTCCCCGATATTATTCCCCCGTCAGTGACAATTTATCAAGCGGCGGCCGCCCCTAGTTCTTTGGTGTTTATGCTGACTTTTGTGGGTTTTTTAATCCCAATTTTACTAGCCTATACAGTTTATAATTACATCGTTTTTCGGGGCAAAATTACTGCTGAATCCTACGGAGAATAGATGGCGTTGCCGATTTCAGATATGAATCTTCTTTGGTGGTATTTTTAAGGGGAAACTCTCTACCGCTGATGCTAAACTGAATTTATTCTAGGAGGTCTTTGGGTGTAATTAACTCGTAACGCTCGAAGGGTTGATGAATCCAAGGATTATCGGGGTAATATTCCACATAATAGTCAGGTTTGATTCTTGATGCCGCTTTGTACCAGATCACCGCAGTTTTGATATTGGTAATCCCGTATTTTTCCCGTAACAAAATCGAGGTTTTTTGGAGAGTGATTCCCGAATCGACTAAATCATCCACTAATAACAAGGGACTCTTTAATTTGGGTTCGATCATGGCTAAATTCGAGGAAATAGTTAATTCTCCCCGAATTTGATGATTTTCCCCCCCGTAGGAAGCAGCGTAGAGAATGGCTAGGGGTTGACGAAAAAGACGACAGAGAATGTCACCGACGCGCAATCCTCCCTTAGCTAAACAGACAATCTGAGCAAATTGCCAACCAGAATGATCGATTTTTACTGCTAATTTTTCGATCAGACGATGGTATTCATCCCAAGAAACATAAACATCGGCCATATTTTCCATTCCCGATTCAGAATTACTTATTTTCGGCAGGTCGATCACTACTCCAGGCCCACCAAACTCGATCGCATTGACAATGATAGAATTCCTGCCATTTACGACGGGAATCTTCTCCTAAAACGGGTGCGCGGCGATTGATCCAAACGGCCTGAGCTTCTTTAGCTTTTGCCCCACAGTAAGGACAACAAAAATTGTAGGCGTGAACGGCATTCTCTGTCCAGTCAGGGGGAAAGGGACTAAAAGCATCCATAATCTCTGGGTTAAGGGGGTTAACAGTCAAAAAGGGGCTTGAATCGCTGGTGTTTAGGCTATAGTTCTCAATTTCTACCTCGATAATTTTTACAGCGTTTCCCATAGAGATGAAGTGTAACCTAATTTGGTATTGATGACCGACTCCACCAGAGGAAAACTTCGTGCCTCACCATTAAGATGAATGCTACAATAGGTTTTGACAAGCTGTAAATCTTCAAATATGGAAAGAAGTTATACAAAAGTTGCTTTTATAGATAGGAACATAAATTAAATATACCCTAATAAGGGTGAATAAGCCAGGCTTATAATTTTACCAAAACTAATGAAATAGCTTCTCAAACCACTCCCCAAAAATGATTATTTTACATAAGTACATTTACCTTGATGTGCTGCTGGGTAGGTTTTGTGCTGGCTAAAAGTATCGTTGGCATGAGACACCTAAGTGCGCTCGTGAAAATGCAAGGAATTAATGTCAATTATAATCGCCAAAGTTTAAATAAAATTTTGAAAAAAGGCACGTTAGAAACGCGCCTCAAAAATTATTAATTAAACTTCAGTTAAGAGATCTAAATTTAGACTATTAGCAGCCTAAACGACGTTTGTAGCCTTCAAAATCTTCACGCATTTTCTTATAGGCCAGATCTCGTTCTTGGGGCGACATATAAGCACGATCGCTTAGAGTGCTTGGCTGCGTCATATAAGCTAGAGTAGAAATGTCTCCTCAAAATTATTTTAAAAAGCTTCGTCTTAACGCCTTACATCAATCCATTACCCAAAACCCCGAACTAACGTTAATTTATCAAATTGCCGAAGAATTAGGTTTTTTTGAGCGAGGACATCTTGCCTCTGATTATAAACAACTGTTTGGTTATTTTCCCTCTGAAACTTTTAAAAATAGAACATAATGAGCCATCTTAATTGTCATTGTGAGCGGTAATAAATTCTAATCAGGACAAAAAATTGTGCGAAAACCGATATGATTGGTAGAAGTGTCGATATCTTCGGGATGGCGAGCGGCGGGACGGTAACGAGCGCAGTAGTTAGGGGCGCAGAGGAAAGAGCCTCCTTTGAGGACTTTACGGGGTTTTCGCATTGAGGGATGAAGTTTGAGGTTATAACTATCTTCTTCGGTTCCGCCTAGGGGATTTTTCGGGGTACAACAGGCTTTAGTCGGGTTTTTGGGATGTTGTTCCTGATACCAATCTTGTGTCCATTCCCAGACATTACCTATCATGTCATAAAGTCCATAACCATTGGGGGGATAGCTTTCTACTGCTTCTGGACCGGGTGCATGAGGTTTGAGATTTTGCCAAGGAAATTGTCCTTGCCAAGTATTAGCCATGACTTTACCATTAGGCATAAATTCATCACCCCAAGCAAATTCTGCCCCCTCTAAACCCCCTCGTGCAGCAAATTCCCATTGTGCTTCAGTTGGGAGTTCTTTTCCTGCCCATTTTGCATAGGCAAGGGCATCTTCATAGACAATATGTACTACAGGGTGGTTTTCTCGATTTTTAATCGAACTATCGGGACCTTCAGGATGTCGCCAATTTGCCCCCGGCATATATTGCCACCAGCAGACAGTACGAGGATCAACGGGACGATCTGGTTTCACAAAAACGGCAGATCCGGGAACTAATATTTCAGGATCAGCATTAGGATAATCTTCTGCTTTCGGTGGTTTTTCAGCAAAGGTAATATATCCTGTTTCTTTGACAAATTTTCTAAATTGTTTATTAGTGACCAAATATTTATCCATCCAAAAGCCGCTAACGGTTACGGTGTGGACGGGTCCTTCTTCAGGATATTTACGACTGTTTGACCCCATTTCAAATGTTCCCCCCGGAATCCAGATCAGATCTTTATGGGGAGGTTTACCTGGAGCAGATGAGGGGTTTTGAGATATTTGCATACTCAAGATATAGCCTTTATTTTATCAAGGGTTAGAGTGGGTAGGGGCAATGCAGAAATTACCCCTACAGCTTTGAAAGCAAATCGGGTCTATGCTACAGACTAAGCAGATTAGTCACGCCACAACATCCCTATTAATTCTGTCTCAGGATCGATCGCGCCCGCACCCGCGTCATTTTTAATCGTGACAATGACTTTTTTCAGCTTCGCACCTTCAAACTCGAAAAACTCGAACTCATGTTCGTAGTCTGATGATACAGGCTGTCCGGGATCTCGACCAATATTAAATCCCACCCCAAACTTACCCGGTTGAGTCAGGAATTGATCAGTATATTCTGGGAAAGCTTCCTCAATCGTGGCATTTTGATTAATACCATTGATATAGAGTTGTACCTCTCCTATGGTACTACCACCAAACTTGCTATCCGGTTGTTGATTGGGCTTCTTGTTAAATACAACTTTGAGTGTATTTTCCTCGTCGGCAAGATTAGAGATAGAGAGTGGACAAGTGATCTTCTGTTGCTGTTGTCCTAACCAGTTATAGACATAACAGAGTTTGCCCTCGTAGATATAGAAACTATATCCACCAAAACTTCCTCCATGAGCTATCATTACCCCTTTAGGAGTCTCACCCGTGGAGAAATCAACAATGGCTTCGATTTCGTAAGAACGACCTCGGGTATTCGGAGCAACGGCTTCGGGAATTTCTGATCCCCCTGGATAATAGGTGTAACTGAAGGTAGCATCCTTTGGGTCATCTTGAGCAAATGCTGGGGGACGTAATTGGGGACGATCTCCACCCATAGCCGAGCGATCATCAATAGGCATACCTTTGTATAACCCTGCTTGCACGAACCACATATACTTCATCTGTTCGAGTTTATCGGCATATTTCGGGTCATTAGCTAAGTTACGAGATTGAGTCGGATCGGGAGTTAATTCCAGATCCCCATCCATACAGTACAATTCCCAGATATCCTTCTCAAAATTACCCCAATTAGAAGGTGCAGGAGCATGGACAGTACAAACGTGCCAACCTTTATACCAGACTCCCCTTGTTCCTAACATGGAATAGAACTGAGTTTCTCGCACTTTTTTGGGTTTTCCATTGGCATCCTTGGGTTTTTGCTTGTCAGAGAGTCTGTAAGCAAATTGATACTCAGGTTGAGCATATTCGGGAGCGAAAGTATAGGCGAAGCTAATTCCCTCAATGGGATTTTGGGTGTAACCTTTAACCACTTCTGGGGGTTCTACACCACACATTTCGTAAAGGGTAGGTACTAAGTCAACCGCGTGAATGTACTGTTTGCGAATCCCCGTATCTGCCATTCGTGACTTCTTAATACCCGGTCCACACATCATAAAGGGAGTTGCAGCACCACCTTCATAACCTGACCAACGTTTCCAGTATTTGAAAGGCGTATCAAAGCCCCAAGCCCATCCTGTAGGATAGTGATTATAGGTTTTCAGTGTGCCTAAATCTTGGAGAAGGGCAAAGTTCTTGTCAAAATCATCGGGAATACCGTTAAAGAACAGGTTTTCATTCACTGAACCATTAGGCCCACCTTCTGCACTAGCACCATTATCAGCTACAGCAACAATGATGGTGTTATCCATTTGACCCGTTTCTTCGAGAAAATCGAGCAAACGACCGATTTGTTCATCGGTATAGGTGGAGAATGCCGCATAAATCTCGGCCATACGGATAAATAATGCCTTTTCTTCGGGACTTAATCCTTCCCAAGGTTTTACCCAATCAGTTTGAGGCCACGTCTTACCATCAGGAACTCCTTGGATCTTAGTGTGGTCAGGGTTATGTTGTGCAAGCTCACCTTCACCATGAGGATTAATCACCGAGGGTTCTGTTACCTCATCCCCAAAGATGCCTAATTCTTTCATTTTGGCAAGGACTTCTGTGCGATAGACTTCATAGCCATCTTTAAAGATACTTGTCTCGACAAAGGATAAATCTTCTGGATTATCGGGATCTCCCAGGCTCGTGTTATAATCATAATCTAGGATCTTCTGAGGCCAGATTTGATGGGGTGCATGGTTGGCACCGGGACAGAAGTACATCAGCCAAGGTTTATCTGGAGCGATCGCCTTTTGATCTTGGATAAAGGCAACTGCCTTATCTACCAGGTCTTTCGATAGATGATAACCGTTCTCTGTATCCCCCATATTGGGACCATAAGGAGGTTCAATCAGATGGTTATCATAGACCAGATCTGGATACCATTGATCGGTTTCTCCGCCTAAAAAGCCATAATAGCGTTCAAAACCACGACCTAAAGGCCAATGCCGCTTCGTGGATGCCATATTTGCCTCTTCTTCTGGCACTAAGTGCCATTTACCAAGGGCGAAGGTACTCCAGCCACGCTCACTCAATACGGCTGGAATCATGGCATTTTCAAAGGGAATGCGACCATTATTACCAGGGAAACCCGCTGTCACCTCTTCGATACAAGACATCCCGTTACTGGTAGCATTGCGTCCATTTAATAGGGATGAACGAGTGGGAGAACAAAGAGCGGTAGTGTGAAAGTTGGTATAAATTAAGCCTTTTTGAGCAATACGAGCTAAATTGGGCATTTTAATTTTGCCACCAAACATTTCCCAGGCACCAAATCCCGTATCGTCAATGACTATGTAAAGAATATTCGGTGAATTTGCGGGTGCTTTCGGTTCGGCGTAGGGTTCCCAATCGGGTACGGAATCACGAATATCGAGGGCGATTGTCCCGTTGAATTGTTTAGCCATAGAGTCTCCGTAAGAGGCTTGTCACAGGTGTCTGATTCGCTCGTCTGAGAGCGGCCCATTTCAAGTTTGAAGCATACCAGTACCTGACTGACTAGATGCAGAAACGTTGAATCCTGTCATAAAACTTTACCTTGACGGTTCTTCGTTACTTGTTATGGTTCGATAGGGGGGCATAAATCGACTAAATCTTTATCTGGCAAAAGATTTAATTGAACGGTGGCGGCGAATTCAGTGGCGGTGAAACAAAGCAGTTTATTGATGAGTGTGGGGTATGGCTATTTTTTATTTCATGAAAAAAATATCAAACAAAGACTATTTGGTTGTATTATTATACTAGCTGGTGTTTCTCTGTTAAGCATTCTTTAGTAAAATAAGAAAAGGCTCTTCTGGATCAAGGATGATAATCAAAAATTATGGCGAAAGGCTGGCTAAAAAGCGGCAGCGCATATTTTCAAAATCAGGAATCGCGCCTCTAGGAGGGTTAGTGATTCTCCTTCTCCGCTGCCCCACCAGAGTCCTTCCACAGAGTCAACGGTTAGATAATTACTGTGAAAATTATACAACCAATGGATTAACTGAGGGCATGAATACAAAAATAAAGCCTATTAAAAGAATAAGTTATGAATTAAAGCAATCTTGAACATTTTCGACTTAAGCTGTTTGCTGGCTTTAATTCATAACAAAAAGTAAAACACGAAAACCAGAATACCCAAATCTGAATGGCTTATTAATAACTGGAAAAACTGACTCAATAGACAATCTCCTTGTTTACTTTATCACTAAAAAAATATGGCTAAAGGGGATCAAATATACGCCTATCGGGAATTGCTCAATCTTCAGGGTGTTTATGCTCATCATGGCATCGATTGCGGTGATGGTAGCGTCATTCATTACCGAAAACCGAGCGAGATTGTGGAACGAACTTCCCTAGAAACCTTTGCTAGGGGCGGTAAAATCTATGTGGTGCGCCATGTAGAGGTGGGATTTTCCTTTATCCCCGATGTGGTGGTAGAAAGGGCGCTAAGTCGTCTGGGGGAGCAGAAATATAATCTTCTTTTTAACAACTGCGAACATTTTGCCACTTGGTGTAAGACCGGTATTAGCAAAAGTCAACAGATAGAAGAATTTATCCCGATTATTACCCATTTACAAGCGGTGGGACTCTACGAACCTCTGAAAAAATCCCTCATCGGAGCCGACCCCAACAATGCCCAAACCCTATTAAAAGGGGCTTTAAGCAATCTTAAGGTGAGTTGGGATGAAATTCAACCCCAGTACAAAAAAGCCATTCAAGAAGCAGAAACATGGAATCGAGTAGCGATCGAAGCTTTAAGCAGAAATCGCGATGATTTAGCCCGGGAAGCCCTGAAACGCAAGGTAGAAGCCAAAAAACAGGCAAAACGCCATCAGGAACAATTGGATCAAATAGCGGCCATGACCGAAAATGTTCTTAAAAGTCTGGTGATTGCTAACGGTTAGTCTGGATGTCAGTAAACGGTTCAGTATCTAACCCTCTGCCAATTGCCTCGGTTGATTCCTATTCAAATCAGGTAATTTTAGTCGCTCGCTATGGAAATCTGGATTATTTTACGTTTTTCAATCGCCGCTGCCATTATCGCTTTAGTTTGCTGGTCTTTAGCCAGTGCCGTGCGCGATAGTTGGCAAGTTGCGCGACGGATGCACTCCATCCCTTGCTCCCACTGCCGCTACTTTACCAACGATTATCGCCTCAAATGTAGTGTACAACCCAGGAGCGCCAACACCGAACAAGCGATCAACTGTGGCGATTATTTTCCCGATGCCTAGTTTGCCATAATACCGAAAAGCTTTTCGAGATGGTGCGAAATTTGCTAGTCTAGGCTAAATAGGTCTGAAATAGTATAGAAACGTGGATACAATTATTGGTCGGGGCAAAACAGCCCGTAGAGCTTACGGTATCGATGAAATCGCACTTGTACCCGGAGTGCGAA
>NZ_JASJFG010000753.1:0-1792 GCF_030065375.1 Microcystis sp. M49636_WE2
GTCCCTCGACAAATGCCAAGAAAAAGTGATGTTGCCGGTGGTTTAAGTTTATGGTTTCAGCGTTTGGGGGCTGCCGGTTTGTTAGCGGGACAAACTTTTTTACATATTCTTAATGGCAAAATCCACCGGCGTAATACTCTTGAACAAATGAGTATTGTGGGACCAGAATCCTTGACAATTGCCCTAATTACTGCTGCTTTTGTGGGTATGGTTTTCACTATTCAGGTAGCCAGAGAATTTATTTTTTTTGGGGCGGGTAGTTTTGTTGGGGGAGTCCTTTCCTTGGCTTTAACCAGGGAATTAGCCCCGGTTTTAACTGCGGTGGTGGTGGCGGGGAGAGTTGGCTCGGCTTTTGCAGCCGAAATTGGTACAATGCGAGTAACAGAACAAATTGACGCTTTATATATTTTAAAAACCGATCCGATCGATTATTTGGTCATTCCCCGGGTGATTGCCTGTAGTTTAATGTTACCCCTGCTCACTATTATCTCTTTAGTCACAGGGCTACTGGGGGGTTTATTTATTTCTGATAGTCTTTACGGCATTTCCTATTCCCTATTTTTACAATCAGCCCAAAATTTTATGGAAACATGGGATTTAATTAGTTCTATGTTAAAGTCGCTAATTTTTGGGGTTTTAATTGCCATTATCGGCTGCAGTTGGGGTTTAACCACCACCGGCGGTGCTAAAGGAGTTGGTCAATCTACTACCACGGCTGTGGTAACTTCTTTATTAGCGATTTTTGTGGCTAATTTTTTCCTCTCTTGGCTGATGTTTCAAGGTACAGGTAATGCGGAAATCGGCTAAGACAGTTATCAGTAATCAGTAATCAGTAATCAGTTATCAGTGCCAAGAAAACGGCAATTTTTTACTTAATACCGCTCAGTAAAAACTCAAATCAATTTGGTCGAAATATCTATATTACATTTTGGGCGCACGCGATGCGCCCCTACCATTGGCGCAATAATATTATTGTAGGGGCGAATTGCATTCGCCCTCTTTTAATCACTTTTACTGCTCACCTATATGTGAGAGAAAGTCAGAGAAAGGATTGAGAGTAAGACAAGTTTTAATTAATTCCTCCACTCCCAGGACTGGATAAATAGGGACTCTTAACTGATTAATAACAGTTTCTAGGGTGATATCATCTAAAAATACCGCTTCCCCATGCTTAAGCATGAGAGAAGGTAATAAAACCCCATCCCCAAGATTTTTACCTTGTAATCCTTTGAGAATATCTTGCCCAGTTAATAAACCCGTAACCGTGATTTCCTGCCCCCAATAATCACTATTTAAAGCCACTAATTCCACGGTTAAACCCCGCACCTTATTTAACTGTTTAACTAGGGGTTGAAAAGCTTGTTCTACGGCATTTCCCACTACCCATACCAACCGTCTAGAGGGAGTAATTTGAGCAGGCAATAACTTCTTAGCTGTCTTCTGGAAATCCCTAATAAATTGACGAATCGAGCCAACTCCGTTACCGATTTGGGGATAGTCTTCGTAGTGAGATTGAGGGGGTAAATCGACTCGGGCAATTAAAAACCATTCATCGGCTAACCATACCACATTACTGCCAAATTCTTGACGAAATTTTTTCTGTAAAGTTTGGACTTGTTCAATCACTTCTCGCGCTTTTTCTTGGCTAACAGGAATTAATTCATCTTCTTGGGGACGAAAGCGGGTTAATCCCACGGGAACTACGGCAATCGACTCCACACAGGGAATATCTCCCCGATGAAAAGAAACCAGATCTAACAGGGTTCTTTCGAGATGAATTCCATCATTAATA
>NZ_JASJFG010000899.1:0-5103 GCF_030065375.1 Microcystis sp. M49636_WE2
ACAGTGCCATCATCTGCTCCATGGGGTGAGAACAAGCATGAAGGGCAAAACGGGTGTTAAATCGATCGGCACCGGTGGTGGGTAAACGACTCCAATGTCCCTCATGAATTCCTACAGCCATGTCCAAATCCTCGCAGGCCGCCCAAAAGGGTTCATAGGCTGGATCGCTCAAAATTCTGCCTTTAACGGGATTAGGGCGCAAAAAAACCGCCTTCCAGCCCAAGTTCGCCATACGGTGTAGCTCTTTGACCATATCTTCGGGATCGTGTTGATTGACTGCAGCGACTCCTTTCAGTCTAGCGGGGTCATAGCTACAAAATTCTTCATATAACCATGTATTGTAAGCACGGACAAAAGCCCCCATCACTTCAGCAGGTAGGCTATCAATGGCAAATAACCACAGTCCGTAATTAGGATAAATAAAAGCTACATCTATGCCCATTTGTGTCATAGATTGAACATGGGACTCTGGGTTATAGCGGTTGAGATAAGCATGGGGATGAGCTTGCATCATCTGCTTATTCCCTTCTGCTTGGACTTGTGGGGAGATTTTTTGACTAATCGGTTCTCCTTTGATTTTCATGTCAGCAGAAGGGGCAAATTCCCTAAATTTAGGTTCTAGGTATTGTCCCCACATTGCGGGGGGTTCAATGACATGGGAATCAGCATCAATAATTTTGTACCCGTTGAGCATAGCGATTTTTCGGCAATTTTCTACCTAAATTATATTTGATTGGGAAAAAGCGGTCCCTTTTTTTAGGCTTTTTTTTCATCCCCTAAAACTCCATGGATTGATTGGGTTAAACTTGATACAACACTTTATTAAACTTAACGAATGGAAGCGATTGAATTTAAAATGATTCTTCATCATGGCACAGTTGTCATTCCCCCTGAATACCCCTCTAAGTGGGAAGGTAAGGCGATACGTGTGATACTCTGAAGGGGTTTTGAGCTTGACTCAACCTTCTAAGATACATATAATGTATGTATAACATTTGAATATGATCCCAGAAAAGCAAAAACCAACTGGCAAAAGCACGGTGTTTCCTTTGCAGAAGCTGAAATGGTGTTTTTTGATCCCCTCGCTATTCATGATCTTGATCCCGATTGTATAACAGAAGAACGTTTTATTGCAGTGGGGATGGGAAACATGGGATCACTATTAGTGGTTATTTATACTTTGCGGGGTGAAGTCATTCCCTTGATTTCCGCTCGTCGTGCTACAAAACAAGAGAGAAAAACTTATGAGAAAGGAATATGATTTTTCTAAAGGAAAACGAGGGGCGCTCATTTCCTCTCAGGGAAAAACACGCATTACCATTTATCTAGATGATGAGATTCTAGCTTATTTTCGAGAACAGGCTGAAACCGCAGGAATGGGTTATCAAACCCTAATTAATGAGGCTTTAAAACAATATATCCAATCTCCTTCTGAGCGATCGCTCACTCAGTCCGATTTACGTCGTATTCTTCGGGAAGAATTATCAGCCCTCCAATAATGTTGCTTATGATAGTTACAAGTTAGCCGATCGCTGTCTGTTTTCAAGGATTGCGATCGCTTTTTAATTTTTTCTTGTCAAAGTTTAGTTAAACGGTAAGAGGGGTAATTTTGTAAAGATGTGCTAAATTGGAAGCTTTTTGTAGATCACCTTGACGAAGGGCTTCTCGGACATCATCTAATTTTTGAGCGTCTTCTAATGATAAATAGGGCGACCATCCTTCGGGAGTCTCAATCAGTTCTACTTCCACTTCAGCCATGTACTCTCCAATGTGGATAAGTTTAATGTGAGGCTTTTTTGTCATGGTTTTCTCCTTGTAAAATCACTTGACCAACGTGCTGGATCAGATCTATAGGCAGTGACTAGAACAGCAGGCGATTCGGTATTCTTGGCTATACCCCAAACCACATGAACGGGTTTACCCTGACTATCTTTCTGTAAGACTAGCACACAACGCCCTTGAGGATATTCCGGGTAATCTTCGAGAATGACAGCTTCTCTAATACCTGTTATCACATCCCTTACCAGAATACCGTCATTTGCTAGTTCATCGTAGCCATGGGCTGATATTTTGACTTGCCCACGGGAAAGTAAAGCCAGAACTAATTGGAAGGTTATACTCATCATCTAATCATAGCATCTCTTTATTCAAGGAAGAAGGCGATCGCTGTCTGTTTTCAAGAATTGCGATCGCTTTTTTGCTGCCTTCTTTTCATCCCCTGAAACCGCTACAAGTCAGAGGGTAAAAGGGTTTTGAGAATTTTAGCCGAATGATTAATTCATTTGTTCTACTTAAGGAATTAGGGAGTCATACCATAAAGTGACCCTTTGAATCTAATATAAATCTAATATAAATCTAATATGAAAGTTAATATTCTACTCAAAAAAACCTATTAGAAAAGTATTAACTTTAGAGATTGCCATTACTCAAAATAAAACTTATTCTGGTATCAAAGGTGATTAAACAAATCACTTTTGAGCCAAAAGACAAGGCATTTTGCTTAAGGCACTATGGCTAACTCGAAAAATTCAGAAGGAGAATCAACAATGGCTGCTGATCAATATACTATCTATATCGTCAACGAATCCTCAAGTACACAAATTTTTTGGTGTTTTTTAGAGCGTCCACAAGAACTTGCCAGCGATCCTAAAGTTTTTGCTAACTCCAACACCAACCTGCAAATTGCTTCTCGGCAACCTGGGATAAATTCATTTACTATACCCGTGCAGTATATAGTAGCAGCAGGAGCAAGTAATAATGCTGTTGCTCCGAACATTCTGGTCCAATCCAGTGTCACGAATAATGCTAATTTAGGAGATCAGTGGGAAACTTTCTACGCTAGTGTGCCTCCTAATGCGGGACCAACAATGACGAGATATGGCACGTCAGGTCCCTCACAGTCAATTCAGATGGCGTCCAGTCCATTTGAAAAAGAAAAGAACGAAGCCCTCGCATGGTATTCTAACATGACCTTTGGGATTCGAACATCACAAGGTTTTATGGGTATGACTTGGTCTCCTGATCCTAACCAACAAAGAACCTTAACCCCAAAATTATCATTCTATGTGACCATTGGAAACTACGACTCAAATTCTTTGGCCGACTTTACTACTGTATCTAGAAGTGCTGCGGAAATCTCAGTTCCATCTTCGTTTGATATACTCAATCAGACCACTGTAACATATACCTCCTCTGGAACATGGATTGTAACTCCAGGAAAACCCAAATCCTCAACCGCAATGTTAGCTGCCAGTAATTCCATCGATAGCTTGATTCAGATTGAGCATTACCTATCAAAGGCTCATGCTGATTTGATTGATTCAGTCAAACTCAGCCTTAGCAATCCCGTTTTGTCATCTAGCTCATCGCAAGAGGACTGTGAGGCGAAAATTTAAACATTACCCTCAATAGCTAAAATTTAGTGCGATCGTCTTTTTTCTCACTGCGATCGCCCCTTCTTCTAGATTAGGTTGAAACAACAAAACCCAACACTAATAAAGGTGTGTTACTGCGGTGACACACCTTTTACTATCAGCGGCGATCGCTTATAGATCTCTCTATTGGTCAAACTTTGGCAAGACGCGATCGCAGAGGAAAAATTGTTATTCCGCCATCAGGATATGCTATAAATGGGGGATATTTCAGTTGGCAAAGTGGCAATGATTTGGAACTAGCATTTGAAGGGGATAAACAGAAAGCAAAAATAAATCAAAGAAAACGTAACATTTCTTTTGAAGAAGCATCCACCGTATTTGATGATCCCTTAGCTGTAAATTTCGATGATCCTGACCATTCTACAGGAGAGAATCGCTATCTTATAATAGGTTGATCAGATCAAGGTAAATTTCTATTTGTTTCTTATACGGATCGTGATCATAAAATTCGTTTAATTAGTGCAAGATTAGTTACACCCAAAGAAAGGAGATATTATGAACGAGAAAATCCAAGATGAATTAGAAGATGACTTGCGAGAAGAATATGATTTAAGTCAACTTAAAAATCCTGTTCGCGGAAAATATTACCAACAGTATCGGGAAGGTCATAGCGTTACTATTCATCATGAAGATGGAACAAAAACGGTTGAACATTTTCCAGCGCAAAATGATGTAATTATTCTTGATCCTGATGTTAAAAAGTATTTTCCTAATTCGGAATCCGTTAATGCTACTTTAAGAAGTTTAATTAAATTAATTCCTCAATAATAGTGCGATGCCTACGGCACTGCATAGCAGCACGCCCCTTCTTCTCGATTAGTTTGAAACAACGAAACCCAAGACTATTTAAGGTGTGTTACTGCGGTGATGCAGCTTTTACCTATCAGTTATAATGGAAAGGTTTGAAGCCTAGACTTTCATCAAATGATGCTCATCTCTCTGAAAAATCCGGGTATCGTATCGTACATAGTGTAATGTCGTTGTCACTACATTATGTTAAAATAATTAAGTTTGGAATTACACACCCATCTTATGAGTAGTAAAACAAAAAGTAAGACTCCGCGTAATACCCTAAATTTGCGAATTAAGCCAGAAGAACGCAATTTGATCGATATGGCAGCCAAAGTGCAAGGTAAGAATAGAACTGATTTTATTTTGGAAGCCGCGCGGAATGCTGCGGAGGAAACTTTGCTCGAACGTACTATTTTTTGGGCTAGTCCAGAGGCTTATGCAGAATTTATCGCACTTCTAGATGCACCACCTCAACCTAATGAACGTTTACGCAAAACCATGCAGACGCTCGCACCTTGGGAGAAGGAATGAATTTGACACCACCTGAACCTCTGGCTAGTTATCACTCAATCACTGATTTTTCCTGCGGAATTACTTCTCTTGATGATTGGTTGAAGCGTCGAGCTTATGCTAATCAAGCCAGTGGTGCAACTAGAACTTTTGTTACCTGCGTTGACAATAGGGTAGTTGGGTATTACGCCCTTGCTTCCGGGGCGATTAGTATACAATCAGCTAATGTTGACACTCCCCGCTCTAAAGAGACGGGGATTCTTGGTTCACAGAGATTACTTGCTTAGACAGAATTGCTTCTGAAAAAGTAGAGGTATTCTCTCCCCAAGCGTTTATTGGATCGAGCCCAAAGGTTCCGGTATGCCCT
>NZ_JASJFG010000547.1:0-3410 GCF_030065375.1 Microcystis sp. M49636_WE2
ATGAAGCGGTAATGGGATACAATCCCTCTCATTTTTCAAACAATCCCCAAAATCCGGTAGAAAGTAGTTCGGACAACGCTCAAGCCTTTTGTCAGAAATTGAGTCAAATAACCGGGAAAACCTATCGCCTACCGACAGAAGCGGAATGGGAATATGCTTGTCGTGCGGGGACAACCACTCGCTTTTATTTCGGTGATGATGCTAATCAGTTAGGAGATTACGCTTGGTATGAAGGAAATTCTGGGGGTACAACTCATCCGGTTGGACAGAAAAAGCCCAATGCTTGGGGACTCTATGATATGCACGGAAATGTCTGGGAGTGGTGCGAAGACAATTGGCATGACAGCTATAAAAGTGCGCCAAGTGACGGCAGTGCTTGGCTGATAAAGGATAATGATTATCAAATACTGCGGGGCGGTTCTTGGTACGGCCTTCCAAATCTCTGCCGTTCCGCTTACCGCAACTTCAACTACCGCCGCCTCTACCTCTACTTCAACTTCGACTACGGTTTTCGGGTGGTGTGCGTCCCCCCCTAATCAGTTAACAGTTAACAGTTAACAGTTATCAGTTTTCCCCACTGTTAACTGATAACTGATAACTGATAACTGAAACAAGGCGGGTCGATTTTTTTTTGAGATTTTCTAGGGTGCGTCCCAGGCAGCTTTTGCCTTTTTGAAAGCGGCCCGTAGTTGGGTTGACGACTGTTACCCAACACCCTCGGAACCAAGATTAAATAGGGTATGATGGACGTTGGATAGATTTTCTCCTATTGCCGTGAGCGAAAGCGTCTATATTGAAACCAGTATCTTAGGCTACCTAACTGCTCGACCCAGCAGAGATATTATTGTGGCGGCTAATATTGAGATAACGAGGGAATGGTGGGAATTTCGTCGAAACGACTTTATTCTGTACACTTCCGAGGCTGTCCTAGAGGAAGTAACTAAAGGAGATACAGCGATCGCCTCCGAAAGGCTGGATATTTTGCGTGATTTTCCCTTGTTAGCATTGAACGAAGCTGCACAAGGTTTGGCTAAACAATTCTTAACCCGCAGTAATCTGCCTCCAAAAGCGAAAGTTGACGCGATCCACATTGCCGCCGCAACTGTCCACGGTATGGATTATCTGTTAACGTGGAACTGTAAGCATATTGCTAATGCTCAAATTCAGAGAAAATTGGCAGAGATCAGCATTGATTTTGGATACGAGTTACCGATTCTTTGTACACCCAACGAACTGTTAGGAGGTTGATTATGTTTCATGATGAGATCGTCGAAGAGATCCACCGAATCCGTGAAGAGTATGCCAAGTCCTTCAACTATGACTTGGATGCAATCTTTGCAGATCTACGCAAGAAGCAAGCGGAAAGTGGCAGAGAAGTTGTCACCTTGTCGCGAAAACCCGGTCTAGCAAAACGTTGGAGCGGACGACCGAAAGATATTGGTGATGATACAATGGATACCAGTCGCCGCTCAAGTTAGAATGGGATGACGAAGTAAAAGCTTTTTCGGCAAATTGTCCCCAATTAAATTATCAACTTTAGAGCATTGCTGGCCTCAGATATCTTAGGGTCCGTCCTAGGCAGCTTTTGCCTTTTTGAAAGCAGTTTAATCTAATACTAAATCCGTTGAGTATAGGCTACATATCAGGAGGGGCAACAGGCAACAGGCAACAGGCAAAACGGAGAATAAATAATCAGTTTTTAATAAGCGGATTTAGTATCATCTCCTAAACTGCCTGATTCTGCTCAATGAGTAAATCAATCTCATCTTCATGAGCCGCCGCATATACCCAAGCATTGGCTAAATCCGTAGCTTTAATAGTCGGATAACTTGTTAATAAATCAGCATCACTATAACCAAGACGACGAGCTTCTACTAACACCCAAACTGGAATTCTTGTATTGGCAATGCAGGCTTGTCCGCCGCAAACTTTAGGGGTTTTCTCAATTCCCTGCCAATTACCACCAAGACTTTGAGCGAGTAACTGGATTACCTGCACTTTTTCCCTAGGTTTGAGGGCAAGAAGTTGCTCTTCTAACTCTTTGATGATCACAGGCTTAAATCCTCATACAGTTTTGACCAATTATCCCTAATCATTTTACCAGAAAATTTGTGTTGAAAACCTCCCACTATTCAGTTAACAGTGAACAGTTAACAGTTAGATTGAAACAAGCGAAATCCAAAATCAAACTAGGTGTTTTTTTGATTTCAATAATATGTCCTTTAGATGCACGGCAGCTTATTAAGTTATGATACTACAATGGCACTCTCGAAAAAACAGCGAAAAATTCTCGACCAAATCTTCGAGCAGCCCGTCCGGTCAGATGTTGTCTGGACGGATATCGAATCGCTGCTGGAGGCACTGGGAGCAGAAATATCCGAAGGTAGGAGGTTGCGGGTGTGGGTAGCCCTTAAGGGAGTTAAAGCCGTCTTCCATCGCCCCCATCCTCGTCGGGAAACGGACAAGGGGGCTGTAGTATCAGTGAGGCGCTTTTTAAGCGAGGCAGGAGTGGAAAACGATGAAGTATAAAGGTTACGAAGCAGTAGTTTTTTTTGATGACGAGGCGGGTATCTTTTACGGTGAGGTGGCCAACGTCCGAGATGTTATCACTTTTCAGGGAGAGAGTGTAGCGGAATTGCAGCAGGCTTTTGCTGATTCAGTGGAAGATTACCTAGCTTTTTGTGCCGAGCGTGGGGAAAAGCCAGAAAAACCCTTTTCTGATAGTTTTCTGTCACAGCTAGACCGGAAATTACCCAACAAATTTAGCAATAGGTAGGTTGGTCCCTCGGAACGAAACCCAACCCAATTATTTAGGGTTTGCTGAAAAAGGCCTAGGGTGGGGTCAGGCAGAAGGCTCCGAGGCTGCGAGGCAGGAGTTTCAGGCTTTGTTGCCCTGCTTTTCTGTACCAGTTTGTGTACTACAAGGAAGATAATGCCAGGTTTTTTGAAGGTCCCAATCCTATTTTCGCAGCAGTAACATCGGATTTTAACAGGTCAAAAGCCTTATTTTAAAAGGGTTTTACCATTATTCAGCAAGCCCTAATTATTAATTTTCCTGCATTTTTATGCTCACTTTGTTCTTTTCGCTCTTCTGCTCTGACACCAGATTTTTTGTTCTCGAGGATTTCTCGGTCTTTTTTCACCATTTCTTTTAAAGAGTAACTCCACCGTCCACGGGTAAAACCACACCTGTCATATAGGGGTTGATAATCAAACTCAATACTGCTAGGGCGACTTCTTCGGGTTGCCCTAAATGTTCGACAGGTAGGGCAGAAACCGCCCATTTGCTCAGGTCGGAGCGTTCCGAATCACCTTGACTGGTCCAGATGCTTGTATCTTCTATTAATCCGGGGGCAACAACGTTAACGCGAATAGGAGCGAGTTCTAGGGCGAGGGCGCGTCCAAATACG
>NZ_JASJFG010000192.1:0-2989 GCF_030065375.1 Microcystis sp. M49636_WE2
AACCTCGCAAGAGTGTCCGAATTGTGGCGCAATTACTGGTAAAAAAGCGTTATCGGAAAGAGTTCACCGGTGTGATTCTTGCGGCCACATTGAACCGAGAGATACGGCATCAGCGAAGGTAATTGAGAACCGAGGAAAAAACGCGGTCGGACTGACCGTGTTAGAAAACGCTCGCGGAGGCGATTTGACGGGGATCGACTGGGTTAAACTCGGTCGATCTAGTTAAAAGCCTAAGAACCGAGAATCCCCCGCTACACCGCGCGAGCGGTTAGCGGGGGAGAGTCAATCCCCGATAACTGATAACTGCTAGACTAATTGGGTGATGCTTGCAAGATTAATAAAACCAGTGTCGAGATTAGAATGCAGGGACTTTTAAGAAAACTTTGGCGTGCGATCGAAAACTTTTTTACCCGACTTTTGGGGGGACAAGGGGGAAAGGGGAAAGTACAAGCGATCGAATCTGTTCCCCTAACCGATACAGATTACGAGTTTCTCTATATGCAGTTACTCGATGGAGTGTCCCACGGTTGGCACGAAGGCAGAATTCTGAGATTTTTTGAGAAACTGGGCGATCGAGGTCGGCAAAAAGATTGGGTAGAATGGTTAGAGCGCTTTGGGACACGTCTGCAATCCTCCGCTTCCCTTAACCAACTTCTCGCCAGCAGAATGATCCGTTTAGGAGAATTAGCCCGCGCTTTCCCCGGTATTGAACGTATTGGTGAAGCTTCCTACGAGATCGGTTATCAACTCTACACCAAAGAAACTGCCACTTTAATCTGGGAATACGCCGGCGACGATGAGGACCTTGGCAGTTATTCCCTGCCGCAACCCCCAGAAAATCTCTTATATTCGGGTGAAACTAGCGATTTTAACGGTGCTGACTCGGAAAATCCCCAATTAGAAACCCTCACCCTCGATGAATTATTTAACCGTCTGCACAACGATCCTACCCTAGCGGGCCAAATGGCCGAACAATTAGGCATCGAAAATAAGGACGCAGAAAGCATTATTAATAGTCTGATCGCTCAATTTTCCCCCCAGGAGGGTAAAAACCCTGAAACTGCCGCAGATTGGTTTAATCAGGGCTTAGAACAGGCAAATTTAGGCAATTGGTCAAATGCGATCGCTGATTGGGAACAGGCCTTGACGATCGATCCCCAATTAGCCTCGGCCTGGCATAATCGTGGTGGTGCCTTAGCCATGATCGGTAACTACGAAGAGGCGTTAAATAGTTATGATCGCGCCCTAGAAATCACCCCCAACGATCACCAAGTCATTAACGCTAGAGGCAGCGCCCTATACGGACTGCAACGTTGGCAAGAAGCCTTAGAATGTTGGCAACAGGTGCTAGAAGCGGACGATAATTTTTATCAAGCTTGGTACAATCGCGGCAGTACCCTAGAAAATTTGGGCGAAACCCAAGCAGCGATCGCCTGTTATCAAAAAGCTTTAGGGATTGCGCCGGATTTTGAGCTTGCCCAAACTCGTCTAGAGGCTTTACTAGAGCAAAAACCGCCCGAAGACGACGGTAATCCCCCTGCCTGATTCAATCTGAACTTGAGCAGTCAACAGCCTACAATGAGGAGAGGATAGAGACTAATTTTAATGAATCAGGCCCAGCAATGAGTATAAAAAGCAAACCTCCTTCACAATCCCGCCTGATCGGTAATGTTTTATTAGCCGTGGGCGGCTTATTTCTGATTGTTAACCTCCTTTTTCCGCAATTATTTGGCCCTAGCGTCCCCAAAGTTCCCTATAGTCTTTTTATCGACCAAGTGGAAGATGGCAACGTCGCTAGGGTATCCGTGGGACAGAATGAGATTCGTTATCAGCTTAAAAACGACCAAGAGGGCAACTACGGACGAATTTTCAGCACTACACCGATTTTTGACCTAGAATTGCCCAAACGTCTAGAAGCCAAGGGCGTAGAATTCGCCGCCGCACCACCACCAAAAAATGGCTGGATTGGTAGTGTCCTTAGTTGGGTGATTCCTCCCCTGATTTTTGTTGGTATTTGGCAATTTTTCCTCGCTCGCAGCGGTGGCGGTGGTCCAGCTGGGGCTTTATCGATTACCAAAAGTCGCGCTAAAGTCTATGTGGAAGGAGACACCACCAAAACCACTTTTGAAGATGTGGCCGGTGTGGAAGAAGCGAAAACCGAATTGGCCGAAATCGTCGAATTTCTCAAATATCCCCAACGTTACATTCAAATCGGGGCGCGGATTCCCAAGGGTGTCCTCTTAGTCGGTCCGCCGGGGACAGGAAAAACCCTGCTGGCAAAAGCAGTCGCAGGAGAAGCGGGGGTTCCTTTCTTTAGTATCTCAGGTTCGGAATTCGTGGAACTCTTTGTCGGTGCAGGGGCAGCCCGAGTGCGGGATCTGTTTGAACAGGCCAAGAAAAAAGCCCCCTGTATTATTTTTATCGATGAATTAGACGCGATCGGTAAATCTCGCGCTAACGGTAATTTTATGGGGGGTAACGATGAACGGGAACAGACTTTAAACCAATTATTGACGGAAATGGACGGTTTTAACGCTGGTGATGCGACGGTGATCGTGCTGGCCGCCACTAATCGCCCCGAAACTCTTGATCCCGCCCTTTTACGCCCCGGCCGTTTTGATCGCCAAGTGTTAGTTGATCGCCCCGATCTGGCTGGACGCTTAAAAATCCTCGAAATCTACGCAGGTAAGGTAAAATTAGGCTCGGATGCAGATTTAAAACAGATTGCTACCCGTACCCCCGGTTTTGCTGGTGCTGACTTAGCTAATCTAGTCAATGAGGCCGCTTTATTGGCAGCCCGCAATCAACGCAGCACCGTCGCCCAAGAGGACTTTAATGAGGCAATCGAGCGGGTAGTGGCCGGTTTAGAGAAGAAAAGCCGGGTTCTCTCGGAAAAAGAGAAGAAAATCGTCGCTTATCACGAAGTTGGTCACGCTCTCGTCGGTGCAGTTATGCCGGGGGGTGGTAAAGTTGCTAAGATTTCGATCGT
>NZ_JASJFG010000186.1:0-13201 GCF_030065375.1 Microcystis sp. M49636_WE2
GATAATCGGGATTTATTGATCAAATTCCTAAAATTATCGGTGGAAGCTTGGGAAAGTATCTTCCCGAAAATGCAAACAGGAGAAGACTGGCAAACAATTTTAGATAATTATACCCAACAGATGCGCGGTCAACTGAATAGTTTTACTACTACCACTTCCCAAAGTAGTCAAGATGTCAGTCAACTATGGACAATTTACCTGCAACAATTACAAAGTCTCAATCATTTATGGTTCGATCCTTTCGTCCTGTCAAATGACACAATAACCAAAGCTTGGTTAGGTAATACTTCTTCCTTGATCGAACTCAATAATATCTATTGGCAGAAGTTTTATGATGAGACTTTTGGCCAATGGTTACAGATGCCTTTATTGGGATTGCCGCGAGAATTTAACCGCAAATTACTCGATAGTTTTGAAACTTGGCGCGTTCTTTATCAAGCTAGTATTAACTATCAAATTGTGCTGGCTGATATTCAAGTTAAATCCTTTGAAGCTTTAACTAAAAAATTAGTTTTCTTAGCAGAAAAAGGTCAACCTGTCAAGGATTGGCGAGAATTTCAAGATGTGTGGAGTGTCGTCGCTGATGATATTTTTGAAAAGGCTTTTTGTCAACCAGAAAACCTAAAAGTAAGGGGAAAATTTATTAATTCCCTCAATGATTATCGCCTCAAACAGCAGGATTTAATGGAAATTTACCTGCGATCAATGAATCTGCCTACCCGCAGCGAAGTCGATGAAATTCATCGGACTATCTATGAATTACGCAAAGAGGTAAAAAGTCTCAAAAAAGCTTTAGGAGAAAAAAAAGAAATAGAAAGTAACAATTAGTTAATTGTGCTTGACAATCAGTTATCAGTTATCAGTTATCAGTTATCGGATTGCAGTTTTAAGTATATAGTGTTAGGTGAAAACTTCGGAACTTTCTTTTCACTGATTACTGTTTACTGTTCACTGCTCACTGAAAAATCCCCACTTTTCTAGGAGAATTAAATTATGTGGCCATTTTTGACGCAAGTGAAACTGGAAGATTTTACCCAAGATTATCTAGAATTAACTCAAAAAAATCTCAAAGGTTTAGACAATCTCAAACGAGTTAAAGAAGAAGATATTCAGTGTGGAGTCTCGGAAAAAGAAGCAGTTTATCGGGAAGATAAAATCATTCTCTACCACTTTAAACCCGTGGTCGAAAAACCCTTCGAGATTCCCTTGTTGATGGTTTATGCTTTGGTCAATCGTCCCTACATGGTAGATTTACAGGAAGGGCGTTCTTTAGTAGCAAATCTGCTGAAATTAGGCTTAGATATCTACTTAATTGATTGGGGATATCCCACCAGAAGCGATCGCTGGTTAACCCTTGATGATTATATCAATGGTTATGTCGATAATTGCGTCGATTTTATTCGTCAAAGTCATCATCTCGACAAAATTAATCTGTTAGGAATCTGTCAGGGGGGAACCTTTAGTTTATGCTATAGTTCCCTCTATCCCGATAAGATAAAAAATCTGGTGACAATGGTGACACCGGTGGACTTTTATCAAACCGAGACCCTCTTAAATATGCGCGGGGGGTGTTCCTTGGGAGCCGAAGCATTAGACATCGATTTAATGGTAGATACCATGGGCAATATCCCGGGAGATTTTCTCAACTTAGAGTTTCTGGAATTGAAACCTTTACAGTTAGGTTATCAGAAATACCTTGATTTTCCTGACATCATGGAAGACGAATCAAAATTAGTTAATTTTCTGCGTATGGAAAAATGGATTTTTGATAGTCCTGACCAAGCGGGAGAATCCTATCGACAGTTTCTCAAGGATTTCTATCAGCAAAATAAACTGATTAAAGGGGAAGTGATGTTAGGAGATAAACGGGTAGATTTACACAATCTGACCATGCCAATTCTCAATCTTTATGCGGATAAAGATCACCTTGTACCTCCCGCTTCTTCCCTCGCTTTAGGGAATTATATCGGTACTTCTGATTATACCGCTTGTGCTTTCCCCGTCGGACATATCGGAATGTATGTCAGTGGCAAAGTGCAACGGGATTTACCCCCCGCTATTAGCGATTGGTTGAAAGCAAGAGCTTAACAATCCTTGCAGCTATCCCCTTTTCCAATTTGGGAGAGGGGTTTAGCACTTTTTTTCTCTACGGGTGTAACACAATACAACACATCGACTAAAAAAAATCTACAGGCAGTAAAATAAACTTTTGTAACAGAGGATGTTAAGCACTGTTGCAAGATCGGGCAGAATCGGAGGATATCGTTCCTTTCAGCTAAACCCCTGTGGTACACTGCAAAGCGTACTCGCTCGTAAGTATGTAGGAGAAAACCTGAGTGTTAAGAGTCGCTGTTGTGGGTTCAGGGCCGGCCGGTTCTTCGGCGGCAGAAACATTAGCTAAAGCAGGCATTGAAACCTATTTATTTGAACGCAAATTAGATAATGCTAAACCCTGTGGTGGAGCGATTCCTCTCTGTATGGTGAGCGAATTTGACCTACCTCCTGAAATTATCGATCGCCGGGTGAGAAAAATGAAAATGATCTCCCCCTCTAACGTCGAAGTCGATATTAATCTCGATAATCAAGACGAATATATCGGAATGTGTCGTCGGGAAGTCCTCGACGGTTTTATGAGAGAACGCGCCCATAAATTAGGAGCGCATTTAATCAACGGAACCGTTTACGGTCTCGACATTCCCACCAATAGCACCGATCCCTATACCCTACACTACGCCGATCACTCCCACGGCAATTCCCAAGGGGAAATGAAATCTCTGAAGGTGGATGTGGTTATCGGCGCCGACGGTGCTAATTCCCGCATTGCCAAAGCTATTGATGCCGGGGATTACAACTATGCGATCGCTTTCCAAGAACGCATCCGTCTCCCCCAAGATAAAATGGCCTACTACGAAGATCTGGCCGAAATGTATGTAGGAAAAGACGTATCCCCCGACTTCTACGCTTGGGTATTCCCCAAATACGATCACGTCGCCGTCGGTACTGGCACAATGAAGGTCAATAAAGCCATGATTAAAGACCTACAAGCTGGTATTCGCGCTCGCGCGGCCCGTCGTCTAGAAGGAGGCGAAATCATCCGCGTGGAGGCCCACCCCATCCCCGAACATCCCCGTCCTCGTCGTGTAGTCGGTCGCGTGGCCCTCGTAGGCGATGCTGCGGGAACAGTTACTAAGTCTTCGGGAGAAGGCATCTATTTCGCCGCTAAATCAGCGCGGATGTGTGCCGAAACCATTGTCGAAGTCACCAACGGCGGCCAACGTATTCCCACAGAGGACGAGTTAAAACTCTACCTCAAGCGTTGGGACAAGAAATACGGTATGACCTATCTGGTATTAGATATCCTGCAACGGGTTTTCTACCGTACCGATGCCACCCGGGAAGCGTTTGTGGAAATGTGTTCCGATAAGGATGTACAGAAGATGACTTTTGATAGTTATCTCTATAAAACCGTTGTTCCCGCTAATCCTCTCGTACAGATGAAGATTACCGCTAAAACCATCGGTTCTCTCCTGCGCGGTAACGCTTTGGCCCCTTAAAATCCATTGATAACCAGAAAACCCAATCCTCCCATGGCGGTGGTTGGGTTTTCTTTTGGGTTGTCCCTTCTTGTCTTCTCTAATTCAAATAAAAATGTCGAAAAAATATTTGATACTAAATCCGCTGAGTATAGGCTACATATCAGTAGAGGCACTCCTGCAAGGGGAGTGACTGTTAAATTATGACAGATGTATTAGCAGCTGCGTGTAAGCATCTCACCGAAAAACTAATGCGCGGGGGGTTTGGGGGCGGCGCCACGCCCCCAACGGGGGGTTTGGGGGGTAGAACCCCCCAAAGGCTTGGATTGAGAGATAAAATCGGAAGTAATACGGTCATCCGTTGAGTATGGACTACATATCAAGAGAGGCACTCAGGCAAAACGGAGAATAAATAATCAGTTTTTAATAACTGGATTTAGTATGATAAGCTGTTAAGCAATTTAAATGCGCGGGCAGCTGACAGTACAGTTTATGCCCTTTTGTTAAAGGGGAAGTCAAGATAGATGGTGTAAATGCGCTACTATTTAATGGTAAAGCCGTCCTCAAGAGACGGGGTGTCGGACTCAATTTTTCGATGACCAGAGTAAATCCGAAGTTAATTATTCATGGGGGAGCGAGTTCCCTAGAGGACAAAGGTGGTTTAGAATCAGTGCGCGATTCTCTCCGGGGGATTGTTAAGAATATTTACAACCTCCTTGACAATGGTGCTAGTGCTGTGGAGGCGGTGACAAAAGGATGTATGTTACTGGAGGATGAACCGCGATTTAATGCTGGGACTGGTTCGGTGGTGCAATCGGACGGTCAGGTGCGAATGAGTGCAGCCTTGATGGATGGTCGTCATCAGCGTTTAAGCGGTGTCATTAACGTCTCGCGGGTACAGAATCCCATTAGCCTAGCCCACTTTCTCCAAAGTCAAGAGGATCGCATTCTCTCGGAAATTGGAGCTGCAGATCTGGCCCGAGAATTACAAATTCCCCTCTATGATCCCCTCACCGATTATCGGATTCAAGAATGGATGGAGGAAAGAAAGACGAATTTTAATCGCAAAATGGCCCGTTTATTCGCCGATTCGTCAGCACGACGGGGAACTATCGGGGTGGTGGCCCTTGATCAACAAGGAGACATCGCCGCCGGAACTTCTACCGGAGGTAAGGGATTAGAAAGAATTGGTCGCGTTAGTGACAGTGCCATGCCGGCCGGCAATTATGCCAATCCATGGGCCGGAGTAAGTTGTACGGGGGTCGGGGAAGATATTATCGATGAGTGTTTAGCCGCTAAGGTAGTCATTCGCGTCACCGATGGTTTTTCCCTCGCCGCTGCCGTGGAGAAGTCCATGCACGAATCCCAAACTAATGGTCGGGATCTGGGCATGATTTCCCTTGATCGTCAGGGGAATATTGTTTGGGGAAAAACGGCGGAAATTCTCTTGGCTGCCTATCACGACGGTCAGGCGATCGGTGATACCCTAGAATGGCACGGTGAAAACGCGGGTTTAATCGGTCATGTCGCCGTCGGATAGTGGAACAAACCGCGATCGAGCCTAGTCTTTTCGGTTAATCTCTGCAAGATACTTCTTCTCGAAAATCTCCGTGTGGCAATACATTATTCCTATTTTTGACCCCGATGTGAAAAACTGGTCAGCCGAAGCGCGATTATTGCGCTGGATGACTTTTTTGTGGCTGTCAGTCGGGTTAGTGGTGCTTTTTTCCGCTTCCTACGCTCTGGCTGACAGTCGTTTTGATAACGGACTATACTATTTTATCCGCCAATTAATCTGGCTTTGGATTGGCTTAATTGGCTTTAATTTCCTGGTGCGATTGCCGATCGAGAAACTCCTCAAAATTGCACCCTGGATGATTTTATTAGTTTTAGGATTAATTTTGATCACTCTCATCCCCGGTTTGGGAGCTAATATCAATGGTGCCACCCGTTGGATTAAAATCGGGCCGATTCTCTTGCAACCGTCGGAATTTATGAAACCGTTTCTCGTCCTGCAAGGAGCGGCGGTTTTCGGTGGATGGCCGCGTTTAAATGTCAATCAACGGTTAACTTGGATTGCTATTTTTGGCCTAATTCTAGCGGGCATCCTCTTACAACCTAACTTGAGTACCACTGCTCTGTGTGGTATAACTCTCTGGCTGATCGCTCTTGCCTCCGGTCTGCCTTTATCCTACATGACCAGTAGTGCTTTACTGGGTTTAACTATGGCCGTGGTCAGTGTTACTTTCCGCGAATACCAGAGAAAACGGATTTTATCTTTCTTAGACCCCTGGCAGGATCCCCGGGGTGATGGTTATCAATTAGTGCAGAGTTTACTGGCGATCGGTTCTGGCGGAACCACTGGCAGCGGTTACGGTTTATCCCAACAAAAATTATTTTATCTACCCTTCCCAGATACGGATTTTATTTTCGCTGTCTTTGGCGAGGAATTTGGTTTTATTGGCGGTATTTTACTGTTAATTATGCTATTTCTCTACGCTACTCTCGCTCTAATCGTGGCGGTTAAATGTCGTCATCGCATCAAAAAATTAGTGGCGATCGGGGCGATGGTTATTTTAATCGGTCAATCTCTGTTAAATATCGGTGTGGCCACTGGTTCTTTACCCACTACTGGCTTACCTTTCCCTTTCTTTAGTTATGGCGGCAGTTCCAGTTTAGCCAGTCTCTTTTTAGCAGCCCTCTTAATCCGCGTCGCTAGGGAAGAAAATGACCCCGATCCAGTTCCCACAAGTAAAAAAAGTCCTCAGAAAACTGTCTCGGTTTTCAGTCATCAGTAAGGGGGGTGGGAATTATGAATTATGAATTATGAAGTGGGGAAGCTGTCTCATCACCCTATCACCCTATCACCCTATCACCCCAAAACCCTAACACCTTATCTCCTGACGACCGACTCCTAACCCAATGTTCGACAAAGATAAGCAAAAATTATTGATTAACTCCACAAACTTGAGAATATTTAAATTAACATTCCGCAATATTTACAAATTCTTAAAAATTAATTGAGAAAGATTTTTATTTAACAACGATGTTATGATGGTTACAGCGATTTTACTGAATTTCATAATGGGTTTTTCTGTGCTTTTTCGGGCCGCAATGGTTGAAACCCTTGCCACACCTAGAAGGTAATCCTCATTAAGACAGGTAAATGAGTCAATTTCACCCACAACGATGATCTTTTTTTTGTGTAGTTTTATTGCAAAAAAAAAGTTTTTTTGACAAAAAGCACAAAGTATGCTGCTGTCAACGGACTTCGTGGGTGTTGGGGGAGAGAGGGGAGAAGGAGAGCAGAGAGAATAAATAAAAACAATCTCCTGATTACTGATCACTGATTACTGATTACTGATTAGGTGTCACCTTATCAATAACCTTGAGAGTCCCGTCATCCTTAACAGTCCAGACATCGTAACTACCGACCACATCGCCATTTTCGTCGATATCCACATTACCACTGGCCCCCTGATAGTTAATATCTTCGCCTTTGCGAATCATTTCCATGGCTTGACAAGCATCGGTTACTTCCGTCCCAGGTCCATTAGCCACCTCACGAATCTTGCTTTGAATCCCTTCCCCGGTGTTAGATTTAGCCGCCTCGGCTGCTAACATCAATAAAATCGCCGCGTCCCAAGTATGGGGAACAAAAGCGGTGACATCCTTGCCAGTTTTTTCTTTCCAGAGAGTAGTAAAAGCGCTTAAAGCTTGACCGTCGGCCCCGGGGACAGTGCCTAGGGCCCCAGCAATAATTGACTTACCATCAGTTCCTTTCCCCACCTGTTTGGTGAAATCTTCCGAATAAACCCCATCGGTGAGGAGGACAGTAACTCCTTTGGTCAATCCCTGTTTATAGGCCGCTTGTAGCAATAAACTGCCCGTTTCAGCGTAAAGGACTGCCGCTACAGCATCCGGTTGGTTAGCGAAGGCAGCCGCCGCTTCACTATCGAGAGTGGCAGCTTTCGGGTCATAACGGACGGGATTTTGCTTATTAGTGATAGTGCCGCCTAATTTATCGAAAGCGCTCACGAATTCCCGTTCAAATCCCACTCCATAATCGTTATTGATCACGACGGTGGCCACATTTTGAAAACCCTTTTTCTTAGCTAGGACTGCTAAAGCTTGAGCTTGGTAGGTATCCGGGGGAGCCGTCCGCGCCCAAAAACCTTTAAAATCGCCTTTTTTCGCCCTGTCAGTAAATACAGGACTGGTGCTACCCGGAGAGACTAACATAACTTTCTTTCTCACCGCCACATCGACGGCTGCTCCTGAGACGCTACTGGCAAAGGAACCGATCACACCGGCTACTTTATCCACCTCCGCTAGTTTCGTCATCGCTGAAGCACCGGCGGCGGGATCGGTTTGGTCATCTTCTTTCACGAGGGTGACGGGTTTGCCATTGACTCCACCACAGGCATTGATAGTCTCTACCGCTAGGGCAGACGCTTCGGGCATATTTTGACCAATAGCGGCTAAATCTCCAGTAATGGGCAGTAAAGCCCCTAATTTTAAGCCTTGATCACCGGGGGTAGTGGTGGTGGGACTAGAGGCAGTGTTATCGGGGGTTTGGGCATTATTACAAGCGGTTAAAAAATTAGCTAACAGGCTGATGCTCAGGGTTAGGGCTAGGGGCGATCGAATATATCTCTGCATGGCAGTAAAATCAAGGATGAGTTAAGGTTGCAAGGCTGAAAAACCCGGACTGGGAAAATTCTAATCGATGTTAGCATTCTCTCCAAATCAAACAGGTTTTCATCTTAATTTAGATATTGATGGAAAAAATGGCTAATTTGTTCGATTTATGCCGTGGGAATTATAAATTATGAATTATGAATTATGAAGTGGGGAGCAGGGAGCGGGGTAGTGGGGATAATAAGTAAAAATAATCTCCTGAATCCTGCCCCACCAACAAACTTTTTCAGTAAACCCACTTAGGAAGCTTTGGCTAAAACGGTGTTCTGGTTTAAAAACTGAATTGCCGTTTGGTATTGACTATCTTTTTCGGTGCCGATTTCCTGATAGGTGATCGGTTCCTGTGCCACCACTTGATCCGGCATAATTCCTAACTTATGAATATCATGGTGAGCGGGAGTTTCATATTTCGCTACGGTAATCGCTAATCCTGCCCCATCGGGTAACTCGAATAAAGACTGAATTAATCCCTTACCGAAAGTCTTTTCTCCCACTAAACCCCCTCGTTGATTGTCCTGTAATGCTCCAGCTAAAATCTCGCTGGCGCTGGCGGTTCCCTGATTGACTAAAACCACTAAAGGCGAGTCGGTTAAAGCATTGCCAGCAGCGGCAAAACTATCGGCAATTCCCTCGCGATTAACCGTATAAACAATCGTTCCCTGATTAATCCACATCCGAGCGATTTCTATGCCAGCTTGCAGTAAACCACCGGGGTTATTTCTTAGATCCAAAATATAACCCTTTGCTCCTTGTTTTTGTAGGTTCGTCACCGCTTCCGAGACTTCTTTAGCAGCGTTAGCACTAAATTGATTTAAGCGCACATAACCGATGGGCAAGGAACTAGAATTTTTATCCAAAACCGCCACCACTGGACTTAAAGAAATGCGTTGACGGGTTAAAGATAGGGTTTTTGGTTGACTTTTTTGATCGGGAAGAATGACTAAGGAAACTTCTGTTCCGGGGGTTCCGCGCATTTTGGCCGCCGCCGCATCGAGAGTTAAAGTAGTGGTATCGATGCCATCAATAAACAAAATGCGATCGTGGCTAGTCAAACCAGCGGCCTCGGCAGGAGAACCGGCAAGGGGGGCAACCACTTCTAAGTAACCATTGTCGGGATTGATATTAATTTGCAGTCCTACCCCCGATAATTCCCCCGTGGTGCTAATTTGTAGGTTATGGTATTGATCCGGTCGCAGGAGACGGGTAAAGGGTTCATCGAGAGTGGCTAACATCTGTTCGATGGCATTATAGGCCGCCGTCCGATCGTTAAGGGGTTTTTTGATGAATTGTTCCCGCACCTGCCACCAGTTTTGATGATTAAAGGTGTCATCATAATAGGATTGGTTGACTAATCGCCAAGATTGCAGTAGTAATTTTTGTTCTTCGCTAAAGGCGGCTGCTGTGGGTGTCCATGCCATCCAAGTTAGACAAAACCAAAATCCCACCAATAATCCCGCCCACAACGATTTTTTTCTCATCTTGCTTCTCTTATAAATCCAGTGCTGATCTGCTGATTATTTTCAGTATAGTCTTTTCTCTGAAATCGATTCTTATCTGGTAACTCTTTCCCTTGAAGGCATTGCCATAAAAAAGAGGGTAGTTATGGTTAACTACCCCAAAAAATCCTACTAAATCGGTGTTATTGAGCGATCGCTTAATTGTTCAGCCACTAGACAGCCACAACTTTTTTGCTGACTTGGGTTAATTGCCCTTTAGCATATTTGGCTGCGTAGTCATCGAGGGACATTTGTTTGATTTTGCTGGCGTTACCGGCGGTACCAAATTGTTGATAGCGATCGGCACAAACTTTCTGCATATAGGTGATCGAGGGTTTCAGGAAGAAACGGGGATCAAACTCTTTCGGGTTGCTGAATAGTGCTTCACGAACTGCGGCAGTAATTGCTAAACGGCAGTCGGTGTCGATATTGATTTTACGCACACCACTCTTGATGCCTTTTTGGATTTCTTCCACGGGAACACCGTAGGTTTCAGGGATAGCGCCACCGAATTGGTTAATTAATTCGAGGAGATCTTCAGGAACCGAGGAAGAACCGTGCATGACCAAGTGAGTATTGGGTAAGCGGTTATGAATTTCTTCAATACGGCTAATAGCGAGAATTTCGCCGGTGGGTTTGCGGGTAAATTTGTAAGCGCCGTGGCTAGTACCAATGGCTACTGCTAAAGCATCTACTTGGGTTCTTTCGACGAAATCCACCGCTTCATCGGGATCGGTTAACAGCATCGAGTGATCTAATTCTCCCTCAAAACCGTGACCGTCTTCTGCTTCTCCTTTACCGGTTTCTAAGGAACCTAAACAACCGAGTTCCCCTTCCACACTAGCACCGATCGAGTGGGCAACTTTTACTACTTCAGCAGTAACGTTAACGTTATACTCGTAGGTGGCGGGAGTTTTAGCATCCGCTTCTAAGGAACCATCCATCATGACGCTGGTGAAACCGTTACGGATCGCCGAATAGCAGGTGGCGGGTTCATTACCGTGATCTTGGTGCATCACGATGGGGATATGAGGATAGGTTTCCACCGCGGCGGTGATCAAGTGACGCAGGAAGTTTTCCCCTGCATATTTGCGCGCACCGCGAGAAGCTTGTAGGATAACGGGGCTGTCGGTGGCTGCCGCCGCTTGCATGATCGCTTGGATCTGCTCCATATTATTTACGTTAAAAGCGGGGATGCCATATCCGTTCTCAGCCGCGTGATCCAACAATAACCGCATGGGGACGAGTGCCATATCCTTTACTCCTTAATCTATTTCTTGTTTTTTGTCTCTTTAAATTCAAGAAAGTTAATTCTCTTACCTGTTAATCTTAAGATAGTTTTTACACTTTGACGATCCCCAAAAAAAATTTTTCCCAGTTTCGTCCTAAGATGACCACAATCTCCGTTGCGCTGGTCCGTTGAGTAGTTCGTGTGTATCAAATAACAGACTGGGAATCGGCAATTTTTCCGGGCAGCGAGGTAAACAATCACCACATTCAGTACAATTATTGGCCTTGCGTCCGGGGAACCAATGACCGGCATTTTCCAGCATTCGATAGCGATACTGGCCAAAATCGGTCATTTCGTAAGCTACTGCCAGATTCCGCAGTCTCAACACTTCGGGGATATTAATATTTTCAGGACAGGGTAAACATTGATAACATTGGCTACATAAATCTGTAGCCAATTTATCGGTTAAATGTGTCTCTAAACGCTTAAAAACGGCAATTTCTGCCGCATCTAGGGGCTGATCTTCTTCGCATACGTTAATAATTGCCTCTAATTCCTCTGGTATCGCTGCCCCGACGCTGAGGGTAGTAATGCGCGGATCGCTCAATAAAAAGCGATAATTTAGCTCTAGGGGTGAAAAAGGGGCGCATAATTCCTCTAGCTTCTTGGGAGGTCTGTGGAGATTACCTCCCTTATCAGCAGGGGAGATAATAAACACACCCATGTCCTTTGCTTGGGCTAAAGCGATCGCTGGTTGCTGTCTTTGCCAAAAAAAATAGTAATGGATATTGACAAAAGCGAAGAAATCTGTATTGATCGTCTCGAGAATAATTTCTAGGGGTGCATGGGTAGAAAAGCCAATATGACCGATTTTTCCAGCTTCTTGGGCCATAAAAACGGCTTTCATGCAGCCTTGCGGGTCTTTAATCCAGTTTAAATGCTCGCGGGTGTTAATACCGTGAATTGCTAGACAATCGAGGTAATTTAATTGTAATCGTTCTAGGGATTCGCCGATCGCTTTTTCCATAGTTTGGCGATCGGGAGTGGGAACCAATTTCGTGGTCAGATAAACCCGCTCCCGCACTCCTTGACGCTGCAGGTAGCGACCGAGAAAAACTTCGCTATTACCGTAACCTCTGGCCGTTTCTAGGTGATTAATCCCCAATTCTAAGGCGCGATCGAGTGTTGCGGCAAATACCGACTCTGAGGACAAACAGCGCATTGTCCCCAGGGAAAACAGCGAAAATTGCCAATTAGTACGGCCAAATCGTCGATAACGCATTGATTCAGTTATCAGTTATCAGTTATCAGTTACCAGTTATCAGTTAAGTAGGGCTTGCTGAATAAATCTAAAAACCTTGTTGGATAAGAATTTTAGACTTTTTTCCCATCAAAAAGTGCCAGACACTGGGGTGATCGGGGGGAAGTTTAGGCACTTTTTCCCTGAAAATTAGGTAGTTGACCACCTGAAAATCGCTAAAACCCTACACCCTACACCCTACACCCCACACCCTGCCCCCACGAAAAACTTTTTGCCGCAAACCCTAAGTAGGTAACCTCAGTTCGGGATAAGCTAAAACCCTGATGCTACCGTAGCCTGAAACTCCTATTCTTTCGTGGAAGCTATGGCAAAATTCCCTTATCCCGAACTGACGTTAAGATACAGTCTTATGGGCGAGTGAGTGGAACGAACCACTCCAGACACAAAGGACACAGAGATCGATCACTACTATATAAGTTAAAATTATCGCACAAAGAATAAGACAGCCACTGATAGAGCTTACAGTATAGTGATTAATAGAAGCATTTTGCAAAGAATTATCGAGATAAAGAATGGATATTCGATCGACTGACACCTCGCTCCTTACTTGGACAGGAGATACTTTAGCCCTAGGTTTACCAGAAGGAGCCATAGAGATTGCAGGAGAATTGGCAGAATTGAACGATAAACTGGGGGGAATCCTAGAGGATCTCATCTCCGAGACGGAATTCGAGGGAAAATTAGGCAGTAGTGCGGCGACTCGTCTAGGTGGTGGGGGTCCGATTCGCAAATTAATCCTGGTGGGATTGGGAAAAACTGCCGATTTCGACCTGCAAACCCTGCGTCTAGCGGCCGCCGCCATCGCTCGTCTGGCCAAACAACAAAAAAGCCAAGCTCTGGCCATCAGTTTACCGGTAGTTGGTGATCAGTCCGCCACCGCCGGAGCAATCACGGAAGGACTACTACTGGCCAATCATCA
>NZ_JASJFG010000765.1:0-8249 GCF_030065375.1 Microcystis sp. M49636_WE2
TAAGGCTTTTAGACTTTTTTGACCTCAAAAAGTGCCGACCATTGGAGGGATCGGGGGTAAAATTCAGGTACTTTTTCCCTGAAAATTAGGTAACTGACTACCTCAAAATCGGTAAAACCCTACACCCCACACCCCACACCCCACACCCCACACCCTGCCCCCACCAACAAACTTTTTCAGCAGACCCTAAATATTGGAGAGCATGATGCCAGTTCAATTATCATTGCCCTTGTATCATCAACTTTCTCAACCAGAAGTGATTGAATGCTTGACCAGCGATGGGTCAGCGGGCTTATCAGCAGAAGAAGTGGCTAGTCGCTACGAAAAATATGGCCCGAATGAACTGCGATTTAAGCCTGGGAAACCAGCTTGGTTGAGGTTTTTGCAGCAATTTCATCAGCCGCTACTCTATATTCTCTTGCTTGCGGGTACTATTAAGGCATTTTTAGGGTCTTGGACGAATGCCTCGGTGATTTGGGGAGTTACCCTGATCAATGCCATTATTGGCTATGTGCAGGAAGCTAAGGCGGAAGGTGCGATCGCTTCCCTGGCCAAAGCCGTAACCACAGAAGCGACCGTGTTGCGAGAGGGACAAACCCTCCGGATTCCATCTCGGGATTTGGTGCCGGGAGATATCGTTTTATTGGCATCGGGGGATAAAGTGCCAGCGGACTTGAGGCTGCTGAAAGTCCGCAATTTGCAGGTGGATGAGTCTGCCCTGACCGGGGAATCCTTGCCCGGGTCAAAAGCGATCGAACCCTTACCCGGGGATACGCCCCTAGCAGAAAGGACAAACATGGCCTACGCAGGGAGTTTTGTTACCTTTGGACAGGGCAAAGGGATTGTTGTCTCTACGGCCAATGCCACCGAAGTGGGGCAGATTTCCCAGTCGATGGAAAGCCGAGTCAGCCTTAGCACACCCCTGACCCGTAAATTTGCCCAATTTAGCCGCACCCTACTCTACGCAATTTTGACCCTAGCAACCTTGACCTTTGCCATCGGGTTAGGACGGGGGAAATCTTGGATCGATATGTTTGAAGCTGCCGTTGCCCTCGCAGTGAGTGCGATTCCAGAAGGGCTGCCGGCAGTGGTAACGATTACCTTGGCCATTGGGGTCAACCGCATGGCCCGTCGTCATGCGATTATTCGTAAACTGCCCGCAGTGGAAGCATTGGGGAGTGCGACCGTCATTTGTTCTGACAAAACCGGAACCCTGACCGAAAATCAAATGACTGTACAGTCCATTTATACTGAAGGGCAATATTACGCCGTTAGTGGTGGTGGCTATAGTCCCAAGGGCGAAATTAGTCTGATTACCGATGGCAACCCTGGCAGCCCGTTTGCAGAGGAATTACCGCCGGCCCTGGGGGATTGTCTGGTAGCTGGTTTGCTTTGTAATGACTCCGGGCTAAAACAAACGGGAGAAGATTGGTCAGTGGTGGGGGATCCTACGGAAGGGGCGCTGATTGCGGCCGCTGCCAAAGCAGGTCTCAGTCAATTGGGGCTATTGTCTTCAACCCCACGATTGGATGCAATTCCCTTTGAATCTGAGTACCAATATATGGCAACCCTGCATGATGGCATACCTCGTCTGATCTATGTCAAGGGATCGGTTGAGTCGCTGATGCGTCGTTGTTCCCAGATGATCGATCGCTATGGTCAGATGACTGCGCTGAACGCCGAACAGATCGAGCAAGCGGTAGAAACGATGGCAGAGCAGGGTTTACGGGTGCTTGCCTTTGCCAAAAAAGCAGCCGCGACCCATCAGCATTCTATCGACCATGAGGATATCGAAACAGGCTTGGTGTTTCTAGGATTACAGGGCATGATTGACCCGCCTCGTCCAGAGGCGATCGCTGCCGTTCATGCCTGTCAAACTGCCGGGATTCGGGTCAAGATGATTACTGGTGATCATCTTGCCACGGCGCGGGCGATTGCGGAACGGATGGGCATTAAAACGGCAGCACAAGTCTTAGCATTTGAGGGAAAACAATTAGCGCAAATGGATGATCATCAACTGGCCCAAGCGGTGGTCGATGGATCGGTATTTGCCAGGGTTGCCCCTACCCAAAAACTGCAACTGGTGGAAGTACTCCAGTCTCAAGGAGAAATCGTGGCGATGACGGGCGATGGTGTCAATGATGCGCCGGCTCTCAAGCAGGCCGATATCGGCATTGCCATGGGGAAAGGGGGAACGGAAGTCGCCAGGGAATCTGCTGATATGCTCCTCACTGATGATAACTTTGCCTCGATCAAGGCCGCTGTCGAAGAAGGACGCACCGTTTATCAAAATTTACGCAAAGCGATATCTTTTCTCTTACCTGTCAATGGTGGCGAATCGATGACCATTCTGATCAGTACTTTACTGGCACGAGATTTACCGATTCTCTCCCTACAAGTACTCTGGTTGAACATGATCAACTCCGTCACGATGACTGTTCCCCTGGCCTTTGAAGCAAAATCCCCCGGCATTATGCAGTCACCACCACGCAATCCCAATGAACCTTTGATCACCAAAAAACTATTGCGCCGAATTTTGGCTGTTTCATTGTTTAACTGGATTCTGATTTTTGGTATGTTTGAGTGGGCTAAATCGACCACAGGAGATATTGCCGTTGCCCGCACAATGGCAATTCAATCCCTTGTGGCAGCACGGGTTATCTATCTGCTCAGTATCAGCCAATTAGGGATGAGCCTAGTTAACTACCTGCGTCGTCAGTCAACCTCGATTACTAATGCACCAATCCTAATTTTGGGGATTGTGGCTGCTGTTGCCCTACAAATTTTATTTAGTCAATGGGGGGTGATGAACAGTCTGTTTGCAACGGCGACCCTAACCGGTCATCAATGGCTAATCTGTTTGTTGCCGATGCCGCTCATGGTGTTTTGGGCAATTTTTGCCAATGTTATCGATCCTCCTCATTGTCATGGGAAATAACTAATCGTGAATTCTTGACCGCAACTATAAAAACTGGCGGTTTTTATTACCCCAACTGCCAGGTTATCTCTTCACCCGCTCGTAACGGCACCAGTCCAGATTCGGGAAATGGCAATTCATCGGGAATGCGCCAAGGGGTTTTGGTTAAGGTGATTTGTTCGGTATTCCGGGGGAGTTGATAAAAATCTGGCCCGTGGAAGCTGGCGAACCCTTCCAGTTGCTCAAGCGCATCGACACTCTCAAAGGCTTCTGCGTACAACTCTAGGGCGTGCAGGGCTGAATAACAACCCGCGCAGCCACAGGAACTTTCTTTGCTGTAGCGAGAATGGGGCGCACTATCGGTCCCTAGGAAAAACTTGGGATTGCCCGATGTTGCCGCTTGCAAAAGTGCCAAACGATGATCCTCTCGTTTCAAAATCGGCAGGCAATAAAAATGGGGACGAATGCCACCGGTAAAGAGAATGTTTCGGCTAAACAATAAATGTTGGGGCGTAATTGTGGCGGCGACGTTGTTGTTAGCTGATAGAACAAACTTAACCGCGTCGGCAGTGGTAATGTGTTCAAACACGACACGCAGTTTCGGAAATCTTGTTATCAGTGGGAGCAAGTGCTTCTCAATGAACACTTTCTCGCGATCGAACACATCAATATCACCATCGGTAACTTCTCCGTGCAGTAGTAGCGGCATATCTACCTGCTCCATGGCCGCAAAAACGCGATCGCACCTACGAATGTCCGTCACCCCCAAGTCGGAATTAGTTGTGGCACCGGCTGGGTAGTATTTCACCGCTTTGACAAACTGGGAGGCTTTCGCCGCCATGATTTCTTCGGGACTGGTATTATCGGTGAGATAGAGGGTCATCAGTGGCTCGAACTGTTGACCCTCTGGAACTGCTGCCAGAATGCGATCGCGGTAGGAGGCGGCATCAGCCACAGAGCGCACTGGGGGTTTTAAATTCGGCATGACAATGGCACGGGCAAACTGACGCACCGTATGGGGTAGAACCGCTTTCAGTGCCGCACCATCGCGGAGATGAAGGTGCCAGTCGTCGGGTCGAGTGATTGTGAGTCTTCGCATTTTTCCATCATACAACGGTTAGGAATCCCAGCGCCACAACTAAACACAAGAGAGAAGTCAATCTTCGGTCAGGGAATCAATTCCTTATTTCAGCAGTCAAGTCGATTTTAACTAATAAGCTGCCGCGCATCTAAATTGGTCTAGGTCGATAAGAGAAGGCTGGAACTGCGCTATTTATTTCTCTTTATTTATCATAAATTTAATTGGCGAACAAGTGAATTACTTAAGACTAGATATTATTACCAAAAATCTAATCTATTTTTTAGTTTTTGTGTCAGATGTAGCAGATAAAAACATTCAAATAATGACAGGAATCAGTCAAGCTTTATAGTATAATACCAATTGTGATAATTCTAAAAAACTTCTTGTTAACAATAACAATTAAACCATCTTTATTTATAGTAAATTAGTGCCAAAAATAACCAAGATAGAGCAATTTCTTGAATTGCCAATAATTCCACATTAATCAATCCTATCCAAGATTGACTAACGCATCCCCTTGAATATTTTCTCGATCGAGCAGCTTTTCAGTCCCCAAAATCCTTACAATAGGAGATGAAGATAGCCTTAAAAGTTGGAGAATATGAATTATCTCATTGCCGTGTTAGCTGATCGCATACAAGCAGAAGAAGCTTCCGTTGCCCTGGAAAAGGCGGGAATTCCCCAATCTCAAGTGACCATTCTCGGTCGCGGCTATAAAAGTGCCGATGAGTTCGGTTTGATCGATCCCTTTCAACAAGCCAAAAAACGGGCCACTCTCATGGCTTTTTGGCTAATTCCCTTCGGTTTTGCCGGTGGCTACCTTTTTAACCTGATTACGGGATTGCATACCTTTGATTGGGCCGGAGAACCGGGCAATCATATCGTCGGCGGTATTGCCGGGGCGATTGGGGGGGCGATGGGCAGTATTTTCGTCGGTGGTGGCGTGGGTTTATCGTCCGGCAGTGGCGATGCACTTCCCTATCGCAATCGTCTCGGTGCCGGAAAATATATTATTATCGTGCAGGGTTCGGAAAACCTAAAAAATCAAGCGACTCTTATCCTGCGTCAATTTAACCCCGAAAATCTGCAAGGATACGCCCTAGAACGGTGAACGGTTATCGGGAATAAGTTATGGTTCATCTGATTTTTTCCTAAGAATTTTTGATTAATTACCAGAAAACAATGTTACCAAGAGAAGAATTACTAAAGGGTGTCGAGAACCGCGAGGAAATAGCGAAAGTTATTGATAAAGCCGAACAAGCGATTAAGACTTGGGAAGTGACGGTGACAGACTTTCTTTCTCCCGCAGTTTTGGCGGAAGTAGAACGAGTTTTTCAGCGTTTAACCGATGTGTCAATGCAAAAATCGGGCGGTTATCCCCAAGCAGAAAGACAGCGCCTCGGTATTGCTAGAGTTGATTTACCTTTGGCAGAAACAGATATTCCCCTATCTGCCCTTGATATTGCCGGTAATTTTCTTTTTGATACCGCTAACCACCGGGATTTTTTAGGGGCAATGTTGGGGACAGGGATCGTCCGGGAAAAAGTCGGCGATATAATCGTTTTAGGTGAGCGAGGAGCGCAGGCGATTGTAGTGCCTGAATTGGCAGATTTTTTATGTGCTAATTTACTACAAGTGCGTTCGGTTCCCGTGAAAACTAGCCCGATTCCTTTGACGGAATTAAAAGTTAGACCCCCGCAAAAAAAAGAAATTAATACTGTGGAAGCTTCCTTACGTTTGGATGCGATTGCCTCGGCGGGTTTTGGCATTTCTCGCAGTAAAATGGCCGAGGCAATTAGCGCCGGGGATGTGCGAGTTAACTGGAAAGATATCAGTCAATCTAGTTATAACGTTAAAACCGGTGATTTGATTTCTTTTCGGGGAAAAGGTCGTTTAGAAGTGGGGGAGGTTACTGTGACAAAAAAAGAGCGCTATCGGGTTCATTTAACTAGATTTATTTAGTTTTTTCTGTCTCTAGAATTTGTGATTAGACAGATTAATTGCCATGGCTGAGAATTTCGCCGTAATCGTGCAACTGTGTCAAGTTAGTCCCATCGGTAAACTATTACCGGGGGCGCTTTATGTTCATCGAGAAGCATTACATCAACTTGATCCTATTCTCCAGAATTACGAACAACAAGCAAGAATTAATCAGCATTTATCTGAGGCAACAATAATTAAATTTAGCACCGATAAACCGAAAATATCCTATCTTTTTTATCCCGATTTTGATCGGGAACCTCACCCAGTTTTAACTAAAAGTTTAGTGGTAGATATGGGGACATTAATCTTGAGTGAATGGAATTATCAAAATGCCGATAATCCGCCCATTTTACACCGAAAAGAAACTTTTGTTACTAGGGACTATCCTCTTTATCAAGAATTCGAGCATCTCACAAAAATCGAGAGTGCTTTAGGACTTTTAAACAGTTCTTATCCCATCGGTACTAAACAGGAATGGCAACGGCTTTTAAGAAAGCATCACCTTGATTTTGCAGGAGATTATTTAGTTTGTAATTTAGAGGGACAAAGGGAAAAATCGATAATAATTGATCGCCACAAAGCCGCTCTTGTTCGCAAAACCCTTTCTCGTCCGACAAGATTAGCATTAGCGGCGGGATTATTTCTTCCTGAAACCACTTTTTTTGATTACGGTTGTGGTTATGGAGGTGATATAGAACGCATAGCTGAACAGGGTTATCAAAGTGAAGGCTGGGATCCTTATTATCGTCCCGATAGTCCTTTAATTGAATCTGATATTGTTAATTTAGGCTATGTAATTAATGTTATTGAATCCGCCGAAGAACGACAAGACGCTCTATTAAAAGCTTGGCAATTAACCCGTCAAGTTTTAATTGTTTCGGCACAAATTTTAATTGATGATAGTGAACGGGGTTTAATGGCTTATGAAGATGGAATTATAACTCGTCGCAATACCTTTCAAAAATACTATCAACAGGAAGAACTAAAACAGTATATTGATAGCAGTTTAGGAGTTGATTCTATTCCAATAACTTTGGGAATTTATCTAGTTTTTCGAGAGGAAGAAAAAGCGGAAACTTTTCGTTTATCGAGATGTCGTTCCCGCGCCACCACTCCTAAAATTAAAACCCATCTCAAACGCTTTGAAGATTACGAAGATTTATTGACTCCCCTAATGGAATTTTACACCCAGCAGGGACGTTTACCCGTCGCAGGAGAATTATTACAAGAGGAGGAAATTAAGGCAGAATTTGGAACTTTTAGACGAGCTTTTCAAGTGATTTTACAAGTAACAGAAGCGGAAGAATGGGAGATAATTGCCGATAAAAGACGCGCCGATCTTTTACTTTATTTAGCTTTAAGTCAATTTAGCCACTGTCCGAAAGTAAGGGAATTATCCCCCGCTACCCGTGCCGATTTTAAAGCTTTATTTGGCAGTTATCGCAATGCTTGCGCTTTAGCAGAAGAAGTGTTAATAAGTGCGGGAAATTTGCCAGCGATCGCTCGTACTTGTGAAAATAGTTCCTTAGGTAAACTTTCCCGTTATTCCCTAACTATTCATATTAGCGTTCTGGAAAAATTACCGATGTTATTACGCTTATATGAAGGTTGTGCTAGTCAAACTATCGGACGGTTAGAAAATGCTAACGTCATTCGTTTATCCTTTCGTCAACCCAAAATTTCCTATCTCTATTACCCCAATTTCGATACAGAAATTCATCCGATTTTAGCCACTAGCATGGATGTATATTTAGGTTCGGCTGATTTTAGTTTTCGCGATTATCGGGATAGTCCTAATCCGCCAATTCTACACGAAAAAGAGCTTTTAGTAATGGCGGATTATCCTAACTATGATAAATTGGTTCGCTTAACTCAATTAGAAAAGGATTGGGGATTGTTAGAGGATAGAAAAGCGATCGAACGTTTACAGGGTTGGCAAAAATGTTTAGAGGAGAATTGTGCTACAATCAAAGGCTATCAGATACTGTGGCGAAAAGATGCTGATCCCTATAAAGTGAGGATTTTACGCGCTAAAATTAACGCCAGAAGAAATCAAAATAAGTCTTCCTGAGTAATTAAGTAAGATAGATGAGGTAATTAATTTTATGATGACTACGATTCTGTTAAAAGGATTAGAAGATTTCGAGTTAAAAGCTAATGATCCTGAACAAAGAATGTTTATTTCTGGGGTTAATTGGCAACAGTACGAAACCCTCTTAAAACATTTAGAAGATAGTTCCAGTTATCGCATTACTTACTTAGATGGAA
>NZ_JASJFG010000237.1:0-5025 GCF_030065375.1 Microcystis sp. M49636_WE2
GGGGTAGGATAGAGATCAAGAGGTAAAAATGAGGGATAATGAAGCTAACAACTAGGGGTCACTATAGTGTTAAAGCCTTGCTGGATCTTAGTTTACAACCGAGGGGAACTCCCGTATCGGTAAAATCGATCGCCCTGCGTCAAGATATCCCGGCCGCTTATCTAGAGAAATTGCTCATAGAAATGCGACGAGCGGGGTTAGTTCGTTCCTTTCGGGGAGCGCAAGGGGGTTATCAATTGGCCAGGCCGGCAAATCGTATCTCGTTGGGGCAAATTTTGGAGGCGGTGGGAGAGACGATCGAGCCATTATCAGGCTATCATCCCAGGGACGAACAGGCAGAAGATTGGGTGACATTTACTATCTGGAAACACCTCCACGAGAAATTAAAAGAGGCCCTGGGGAAGATTACCTTAGCCGATTTATACTACGATGCGCGTAGCTGGATCGCCGCTAGGGGAGAGGAAACCAGCTTTATTGTTTAGTAGTTTAGAAGTTATGACAGCAACAACTCAAGCAAAGATTTATGGGGGAGGTTGTCACTGTGGAGCGATCCGTTTTCAAGTGGCGATCGAGCATGATCAAGCTCTAGACTGTAATTGTTCGATTTGTCAGAAAAAAGGTTTTCTGCATCTGATTGTTCCTTCAGCACAATTTACCCTCCTAAGCGGTGAAGATTTCTTAAGTACCTACACATTTAATACCCACACAGCCCAACATTATTTTTGTCGTGTTTGTGGTATTCATCCTTTCTATCGTCCCCGCTCCCATCCTGACGCTATAGATATAAACCTGCGCTGTTTGGAGGGTAATGTCTTAGGGGATTTTCAGATCCAGTTCTTTGATGGGGCTAACTGGGAAGACAATATTGAGAAAATTCGGGATGTCGATGGTAAAAGGGAGTAATTGTGAAGGAAACGGCAACGGCGATCATTTTAGTATTAGGGGCAGTTTTAGATTATCTGATCGGCGATCCCTGGGGATGGATTCATCCAGTGCAGGTGATGGGGGCGATTATTGCCGTTGCCACAAAAGTTATCCTTAATTGGACGCGGGAAAAAATTCGCCAACGTTTAGGGGGCATAATTCTGGGACTGGGTTTAATTATCTTGACTGGGGCCTTAACTTGGCTAGGAATCCAATGGTTAGGTCAGGTCAATTTGCTGCTGAGTTACCTAGTACAAATGATTCTCTTGGCTAGTTGTTTAGCCGGTAGAAGTTTACGCAGGGCTGCCGAAACCGTCATCGCAGCTTTACAAGCGGAAAATATCACCTTAGCTCGTTGCCAACTAAGTTTATACGTTGGTCGCGACACAGATAATCTCAGCCGCGAAGAAATCCTCCGCGCCCTATTAGAAACCGTCAGTGAAAATGGTGTGGATGGAGTTACCGCGCCGCTTTTTTATGCCCTTCTCGGTGCCTTTCTGGGGGTGGGACCAGTTCCCCTCGCTTGCGCTTATAAAGCCGCTAGTACCCTCGATTCGATGATTGGCTATCGTCGGCCACCCTACACCCATATTGGCTGGTTTAGTGCCAAAAGCGAGGATGTTTTCACATGGCTACCCTGTCGTTTAACGGTCTTAACTCTCGCCCTAATTTCGGGCCGGCCGGGGCGAGTTTTAAGCATTTGTTGGCGCGATGCCCGTCGGGATCCTAGTCCTAATTCCGGTTGGAGTGAATGCGTCTATGGGGCGATTTTGGGGGTGCAATTGGGGGGGAAAAATCAATATCGGGGCCAGATTGTGGAAAAACCTTTATTAGGCGATAACCTCAACCCGATTACTGTCAAAACCGTCGAACAGGCTTTGCATTTAACTCGTACTTGTGTATTACTTTGGTTAGCGATCGCTGTTAGCTGCTTAGTTGCTAGAGATTTTGCTCAATTTTAGCGACCAGAGGCGACGGCGTTGACGGGATTGACGCTGCCAGTAACGGATAATCAGGGAGAAGGTCAAGAATAGGGATTGCAGTATCTGTATCTGTCCGCAGAGGCGTTGATAGTTTTGTCGGAGATAATAGGTTTTCGCCCCGGCGATGAGAATATATTCGGGGGCGGGGTAAAAAACGTGGTGTAAACGTCGTTCCACCCGGTTTAAAATTTTGGTCACTCGCCCTAAAATCCGCCGCAATTGCCACAATTTCCAGAGTAGAAAGCAATTAAATAAAGTTAAGCCTAGATTGAAGCCGAGGACAAAAAAGAACATGGTCGAGGCGATGGTCGAGTTATGCCAATTTTAGCCTAGATTCCCGACTTGAAAGTGTCGGGGAAAGAAATCTAATCAGCTGCCCGGGTATTTAGGGTTTGCTGAATAAGCTGTTCGTAATTTAAATTGCTTGTTGAGATCAGGCGGTCGGCGGTCGGCAGGAGTCAGTATTCAGGAGTCAGGAGATAGGAGACAGGTTTTGGGGGTTGGGGTTTTGGGGTTTTGGGGTTTTAGTTCAATTTCCCCACTTCCCCCCCCCAATTCATAATTCATAATTCATAATTCATAATTCCCACACCCCACACCCCACACCCCACACCCCACACCCTGCCCCCAGGAAAAGCTTTTTGCCGCAAACCCTAGTTAGCGTCCGAGGGCGTGTAATCCGTTAATAATTTCGGCACAGCGCTCGGTAACTGCCTGTAAAGCCTCTCTTTTGCTAGAAATCGGTGGCGGCAGCACTTCTCCGATGCGAATAGTTAAGGGGATACTATGGGGAAAAGAAGAACCTTTTTGAAAAATCTTTTCTGTCCCCCATAAACTGACGGGTAACAGGGGAACTCCCGCTTTAGCGGCAATCATCGCCGCGCCTAGTTTTGGTTGATGGATCAATCCGTCCTCGGTGCGGGTTCCCTCCAGAAACACTCCCACTGCCCAGCCCGCTGCTAATGCTCCCATCGCCGCCCGAATTGCCCCGCGATCACCACTGCTGCGTTTGACGGGATAGGCCCCATAAAGAGCGATCGCCTGTTTTAAAATCGGGATGGTAAATAATTCTTCTTTAGCCATATAAGCTACGGGACGACGCACGGCACAGGATAATAGGGGTGGATCGAAGTAACTGGCGTGATTGCAGACGATAATCAGAGGATGACGACGGGGGACATTTTCCACTCCGTAAACGCGACCGCGAAAATAGCCGTGTAGGGTTGGGCTAACGATCGACCATTTAAAGAGATGATATAAAACTAAACTGGCAAAAGGTTCTCGCTCTTGAGGCTGGTTCATGACTGACAATTGTTACCTAGACATGGAAAAGCCCCTGGGAGTCTTGCCGTGTTTCGACCCCAAGGACTTTGCTTTCTTCTCACTCCTCACACAATTAAAATCTATAGCAATTTATGGGTTAGGGAAAGGTTAAGCGTGCCGCTTTCTTAACTGGCATAATTACTTACCTACGGTTGAGAGCGCCAAAAGGATTAGCAAGATGTGTAATTAATTTTGCCTAGGTACTGAAAAAAAGTTGGGTTAAAATATAAAGGCCAAATCTAGTGAGAAAAAGAGATTTTTTATGGAAAAACAGGTAAATTGTGCGGTAGATTGCCTAAATGGTTGTATTTTAGGCGATAAATGCCCCAATCAAGCCCATGCCGCCGAAGCAGCCAAATTTATTGCCGAAACTTCTTTGGAAAAGATGCTAGAAATGGCAGAAGCCGCTAGACTGAAAAAACTGACGCAACCGACCCAATGGATTATTCCCGATGATTTCTAGGGTTTGATAGGGGAAGGGAGAACGGGTAAGAAGGTCGCTGTACCTGATTACTCCCAATAGCACTATATCAGGTTTTTCCACTGTTGACTGTTCACTGTTGACTGAATAAAAGGCAGACAAGCAAGCATTTTCGGTTATTGAGAATTTTTTCGTTTCCTGGGTTTTTGTTTGCTGGTAGGGAGTAGGGGAGCGGTTAATTTTTCATAGAGTTCAAAAAGGTATTCAATACGATTTAATTCACTGGTAAAGGGTTGGGGACGATAACACAAATCAACGGCTTTGTCAAGTTTTTGGTGAGCTTTGAGCAAGTCGGGAGGCATGGTTAAAGGGTCGTATAAATCCGCAAGACTACTATCGGGATATTTTGCCCTAGTATCTAGCACAGCTTGAGCGCAAGTTTCAACGGTTTGTTTTTGTTTGTCGGTGATATTTTCTGGAAAAGGAAAATTATTATAAACGATGGTGTTTGAATAACGATAATCACTTTTTAATCTTCCGCAAACATATTTAACCCATGCCATGTGCATTTCTGAAGTTAAGATACCAAAATGATAAAGAGTTGCATAAGGAATAATTAAACATGAATTACTTGTAATTATATCAGGAGATAAAAATCCAGTTGGAATATATTTTCTATTCTCTGATGAAACACCCGGAATAAGTAAATAATTAGTATCAGGTTGTCTATTTTCTCCAAAAAGAGTTGGAAATTTAGATAATTCTTGAGTGGTTTTTCGATTGCTTTCACTTCGCACTTTTCTAACTTCTTCAACTCTTCTATAAATTTCTTTTGACTTCTTTAATTCTTGAGGTTGAATGTTAACAAGCCAAAGACAATAACGAGAATAACCATTAATAAATTCTTGCGCCCCTGTATAGCGTCTTATCCATTTATCAGCATCAGGTTCATTCTTAACTAATTCTTCTTTTTCAGATTGTGAAAGAATAAGATGACCACCATCATTTGGCATACTTCCAAAGTTTATGTCTGGAACAGATGAAATGGTTTTTCTTCTACTTAAAATTACCAAGTCACTACCCTCAACTAGATAAGGATTAATATTTTTAACCCTTCTTTCTGTTGGTTCACCTTTAATATCAGCATAATCAAAAATACGTTTATTGTCAATATCTTCTAGCCCAAAACCAATAATAACACAATGAACTGCGGCGTTTCCTTTTGCTTCATTGCTCCAGCTAAAAGTTCGATGGGCAAAATGAATTTTTATTTTATATTTTTGATAAAGCTCTTGCCAAAGAACACCAACTTGTTCACCCTGAGAAATAGAATTTGTGCTAACTAAAGCGCAACGAATTAAACTATTTTGAATA
>NZ_JASJFG010001071.1:0-1845 GCF_030065375.1 Microcystis sp. M49636_WE2
ACAGAACAAGTGTTTCGTGTGCCGGGTATCGGTGCTTTATTAATTGATTCTATTTCCCGCAGTGATACCCCCGTAGTGATGGCGATTACCTTTATCTATGGGATTTTAATTGTTATCTTTAACTTAATTGCCGATTTAACCTATAGTTGGCTCGATCCGCGAGTCAGATATTAACTATGAACATCATGCGATCCTTACACACGGCGATTTTAGTCACCGATCTAGAAAAAGCCGTTAACTTTTACGAAAATGTTCTAGGATTGACTAGAATTGATCGCCCTTTTCAATACGATGGGGTTTGGTATCAAGTGGGAGATTATCAAATTCATTTAATTGTCGATACCAATTATCAAAACTACCGTCCCAATCCCCAAAAATGGGGACGCAATCCTCATATTGCCTTCGCTATTGATGACGTGGCGGCCATGGGTAACTATCTAGAAAGTCAAGGTTATACAATTCAAATGAGTGCCTCGGGTAGAAAGGCCTTATTTGTCAGTGATCCCGATGGTAATATCCTAGAAATGAGCCAAATTTAGCCTGAAAAATTCCCCGATATGTTAGACCAATTACAGACTCAACTCTATCACCTTGAACAATACGCCGATCGCTTAGTGACTTCCCAACTAACTCACCTTAGTTTTGTCAGTATTGCCGTGATTTTTCTAGCCGGTTTACTTACCAGTCTTACCCCCTGTATGCTGTCGATGTTGCCGATTACCGTCGCTTATATCGGGGGTTACGAAAATAAAGGTCGTTTAGCGGCTTTTTGGCAGTCCACATGGTTTTCCCTAGGATTAGCCACCACCTTAGCGGGATTGGGACTAATTGCCGCTACTTTAGGGAAAGTCTATGGACAGGTGGGGATCGGTTTACCAATTATCGTCAGTGCGATCGCTATTTTGATGGGGTTAAACCTCTTGGAATTATTACCCCTGCGCTTCCCCTCCCTTGGCGCTACCGATTGGATTACCGGCGATTTTCCTCCGATTTTGCGGTCCTATCTTCTCGGTTTAACATTTGGTTTAATCGCCTCTCCATGTAGTACACCTGTTCTAGCAACTCTATTGGCATGGGTGGCAAATACGGGGGATTTAAGCTTAGGAGGGGGATTATTGTTATCCTACACTGCTGGCTATGTTTTACCCCTAATTATCGTCGGTTCTTTTACTGCCTCGCTGAAAAGCTTTCTTTCCCTGCGTCAATGGTCCGGGTGGATTAATCCCGTCAGTGGGGTTTTATTAATCGGTTTCGGAGTTTTTTCTTTATTATCCCGTCTGCTGTGATGGTGGAGAGTTACAAGGGATAATTGGCTAAAATGGCCCAACTTTTAACTATAGAACCTCTTGTATAATTAATTTTTGAGGGTTTAAAAACTGCTCATTTTTGTAAATCTGCTGAGTTGGGATTTTTCAAGGTAAACTATCTTCTAAAATTGGTCATTACTTCCGATTTTATCACTCAATCCCAGCTTTTGGGGGGTTCTACCCCCCAAACCCCGGAGCGCATTAGCTTTTGGGTGGGATGCTTACAGACAGCTGCTGATAGATCTGTGATAATTTAAGCATCACTGATAATTGCTGGTTATCGGTATTTCTGCAAATGTGAGATACAGCCTAATTGATTATTATTCATTCTTAATTCTCCTGACTCCTGACTCCTAACCCTAACAACAATTTTTGATTTTTACAAGAGGTCCTATGACTATATCGGAAACTTCCTCAAATTTAAAGAATACACCGCCTCAATGGGGACGTAAATTTATCCAGACTATTGCCGATCTGCGATTGGCAATTATCCTCTTACTTTTAATCGCTATTTTTAGCATTTCTGGGACGGTAATAG
>NZ_JASJFG010000033.1:0-2492 GCF_030065375.1 Microcystis sp. M49636_WE2
AAATTCTGAAAAGCGACTCTAATCGAAGTTTCCTTGCGACTGCCGCCATATTGGACAATCTTCTCAACTTCCGCCTGATACTGGCTGATTAATAATCTAGACATGGGCTTAGAGGAGGTAAATTAAGTAGTTATAATCAAATAGAAGATAGATTTTGGACTCTCTTATTCTTGGTGTGATCAGTTTAACCCATATAGGAGCGATCGATCTTTGTGTCCTCTGTGTCTCTGTGGTTTTTTCCACTCCCTCGCCAGCAGGACTATATCCTAGAATACATTTTACCCAGCAAACCCAAGAGAGTCGATTGTGCCTCTCCCCTTGATTGTCTTTAATCGGGATGACAGGATTCGAACCTGCGGCCCCTTCGTCCCGAACGAAGTGCGCTACCAAGCTGCGCTACATCCCGAAAGTTTTTAGCTAAATCATCATAGCATATTCTGCCTTGAGTGGGTCGAGACTTGCTAGGATATTACAGATATAGGCAAAAATTATCGGAGTAGTTCAGGCGTGACGGTAAAACCAGAGTGGTTACGGGTAAAAGCACCGCAATGGCAGCGAGTCGGCAGTGTTAAGGAAGTTTTACGCGATTTAGGCTTAAATACCGTTTGTGAGGAGGCTTCCTGTCCCAATATCGGCGAATGTTTCCACGCGGGGACGGCTACCTTTTTAATTATGGGTCCTGCTTGCACTCGCGCCTGTCCTTACTGTGATATAGATTTTGAGAAAAAACCCCAACCTTTAGACTCCACGGAACCCCTGCGACTAGCGGCAGCCGTGCAACGTCTTGATCTTAATCATGTAGTGATCACTTCTGTCAATCGCGATGATTTGGCTGATGGGGGTGCTAGTCAATTTGTCCGTTGTATCGAGGAAATTCGCCGCATTTCCCCAAAAACCACCATCGAAGTGCTGATTCCCGATCTTTGCGGCAATTGGCAGGCTTTAGCTTTAATTCTTGCCGCTAAACCTGAAGTTTTAAACCACAATACCGAAACTGTTCCCCGTCTCTACCGTCGTGTGCGTCCCCAGGGTGATTACCAGCGTTCTCTAGAATTATTGCAGCGCGCTCGCGCCATTGTTCCCGCTACCTACACAAAATCGGGCATTATGGTGGGATTGGGGGAAACCGACGAGGAAGTGCGGCAAGTGATGGGCGATTTACGGGCCGTTGATTGTGATATTCTCACCATCGGGCAGTATCTGCAACCATCGCCAAAACATCTCGGTGTACAGGAATTTATCACCCCCGAACAGTTCCACGCTTGGCGCGAATACGGTGAGTCTCTGGGATTTTTACAAATTGTTGCGAGTCCCTTGACAAGAAGCTCTTATCATGCTGAACAAGTCAGGGCTTTAATGAATTTGTACCCGCGAGAGTCTTGAGATGGGGCAGCAATTGCTGAAAAGCTCGTCCTCGATGGCTAATTTTTCTTTTTAATTCGGGAGACATTTCCGCAAAGGTTAAAGCGTATTCGGGAACATAAAAAATCGGATCGTAACCAAAACCACCTTCACCCCTAGGACTGGTTAAAATTTCTCCCGTACAGATTCCTGTGGCGCTCAAGGCAATCTCACCATCGGGACGGGCGATCGCAATTACACAGACAAAACGGGCCGAGCGATCCTGATTATCTCCTAATTCTCTGACGAGGCGATCGATTCTTTCTCGATCATTTTCACCGTAGCGGGCCGAGTAAATCCCTGGGGCATTTCCTAACCCGGTTACTTCCAATCCCGAATCATCAGCGATCGACCATTCTCCCAATGTTAGGGCAATTTGAGCAGCTTTTAAATAAGCATTTTCAGCAAAAGTCGCCCCTGTTTCCTCTATCTCTAAATCATCGGGTTTTAACTGCAATTCTAGGTCAATATCAGTTAAGTATTCCCCTATCTCTGCTAATTTACCCGGGTTACTCGTGGCTAGAATTAATTTTTTCATCGAAAATAATCGGTTTGAAACCCCGGCCTTTTAGGGCGGCTTGACGTTGAGAATATTTCACTATACACTAAAGCTACAGTAAAAACTTTTAACTCCCTGACTGCTTTGGATCGGACGGACATTTCCCCCTGATTATTGCGAGGATTAAAGTTAAGCATGGGTTCCTTAAAATTCCCATTGACTGAAAGACTCAAAGACAAACATATCAAGGAAGTACAAATAAGTGGGTGGGTGGAATTAAATATAGATGAACGTAGGTTGGGTTGAAGCATGAAACCCAACGCCTGCTCATGTTACGCTACCGCTAACCCATCCTACAAATAATTGTGCCTCCCTACTTACATCCAAAATACTCGGCTCGCTGGTTTGACAGCAATTGTCTTTATGAAGATGAAAAAATAGAAACATCTCTTGACTCCGAAAAAGCGATAGCTATGTTGTTAAGGAAGGCAGTAGTCAGGAGATTATTTTATTTATTCCCCCCACTTCCTAATTCCTAATTCCCACACCCCACACCCTACACCCCACACCCTACACCCTACACCCCACACCC
>NZ_JASJFG010000719.1:0-7691 GCF_030065375.1 Microcystis sp. M49636_WE2
CCAGAAACAGAGAATAAAGGCAGTTTCCACATCGTCCAATGATAATCCGCGGGTTTGGGATCTTTTTCAAATTCCACAGCAGGAATATAACCCTGATCGATCATGTATTGAATTTGTTTAGCAATTTGTTGATCGGTGAGGGGGGGCAAGTAGGAAAGAGTTTCGTAACGCTTCTCTTTAGGTAAAGTTTTCATGGGTTTCTTGATTCCTTATGGGTTGGGTAGATCATCAACATCGAGATTTAATTCCGATGTCTCTGGTTGACTTATAGCAGTACGGGTGAGACGTTCCAAAAGTTGCCGACGATGTTCGGTATTGTCATTAATAATTCCCGTTTTTACCATCTCTGGCAAGAACTCTAAAACCTGTTCGGCTAAATGTTCTCTTACCGTCATGATCCGCAAAACTAACTCTTTATTCTCAGTCATTAACCCCGCAATATAGGCCTCGCCATCCTGAATGGAATGGCTAGAAGTATAGTGACTCAGCCAAATAGCCAAAGTGGGATTAGTTTCTGACAATTGATCGATAATCGTGCGAACCGCTTGGTAAGTTAGGTAACTTTGTAAGACTTTCGCGGTATCTTGAACAACTTTTTTCGGATACATTTTATACAGTTTTCAGTTATTGGCTAGACAGTTATCAGTGTTGAAATTCTAGCGACTGCTTGCCGATTTTGGGCAAGTCCCCGGCATTATTTTGCACCGATAACTGCTAACAACCTTCTGAAGGGCTGTATTAGAGGGTATCCATAGCCTCGAACTCGAATTTGATTTCTTTCCAGAGTTCGCAAGCGGCAGCCAGTTCAGGACTCCAACGGCAAGCTTCCCGGATAACGTCGTTACCTTCGCGGGCCAAGGAGCGACCTTCGTTACGAGCTTGGATACAAGCTTCCAGAGCCACACGGTTAGCGGTGGCACCCGGTGCGTTACCCCAGGGGTGGCCGAGGGTTCCACCACCGAACTGTAAGCAGGAATCGTCACCGAAGATTTCCACCAGCGCCGGCATATGCCAAACGTGGATACCACCGGAAGCAACCGGCATTACCCCGGGTAAGGAGGCGTAGTCTTGGGTGAAGAAAATACCACGAGCGCGATCTTCTTCTACATAGTCTTCACGCATTAGGTCAACAAAACCCATCGTGATGCCGCGTTCACCTTCGAGTTTACCGACAACGGTTCCCGAGTGCAGGTGATCACCACCAGAGAGACGTAAGCACTTAGCTAAAACGCGGAAGTGGATACCATGATTTTTCTGACGGTCGATAACCGCGTGCATTGCCCGGTGAATGTGGAGCAGTAACCCTTTGTCGCGGCAGAATTTCGCCAGGGTGGTGTTAGCGGTGAAACCACCGGTGAGGTAGTCGTGCATGATGATGGGGGTTTTGATTTCGGCGGCGAATTCAGCCCGTTGCATCATCTGCTCGCAGGTAGGAGCAGTTACGTTGAGGTAATGTCCTTTAACTTCGTTGGTTTCTGCTTGGGATTTAACGATCGCCTCTTGGACGAAAAGGAAACGATCGCGCCAACGCATGAAGGGTTGAGAGTTAATATTTTCGTCGTCTTTGGTGAAGTCTAAACCACCGCGGAGACATTCATAAACGGCACGACCATAGTTTTTAGCGGAAAGGCCGAGTTTGGGTTTGATGGTGCAACCGAGTAGGGGGCGACCGTATTTGTTTAATTTGTCCCGTTCAACGGTGATACCGTGGGGAGGACCTTGGAAGGTTTTGATTAAAGCGACGGGGAAACGGATATCTTCTAACCGGAGACCGCGTAGAGCTTTGAAACCGAAAACGTTACCAACGATCGAGGTGAGGATGTTGGTGACGGAACCTTCTTCAAATAGATCTAAAGGATAGGCAACGAAACAGAAGAACTGGTTATCTTCGTTGGGTACGGGTTCGATATCATAACAACGACCTTTATAGCGATCGAGGTCGGTTAAGTTATCGGTCCAAACGGTGGTCCAGGTACCTGTGGAAGATTCCGCCGCTACCGCCGCACCTGCTTCTTCCGGAGGAACTCCGGGTTGGGGTGTCACCCGGAAGCAAGCTAGTAGATCGGTATCTTTGGGGGTGTAGTCGGGGGTGTAGTAGGTCAGTCGGTAGTCTTTTACGCCGGCCTGGAAACCTTTGGATTTGGCTTGCACCATTGGGATTATTCCTCCATAAACTGCATGATTAGTCGCACCTGTAAAATCTCGCCGTCAACCGACATAGATTTTTCTTAAGCTCCTGTCCCCTGCTGCTAGGAGCGAAGTTAGGGAGCAATTTTCACTAATGTTTTTTTCAACTGATCATCTTAACACGAACTTTATCCTATTCTGATCATTTTTTTTCTCTATCCCTAAAATTTTGATTGTTTTTTTTTCTCGGGGGGATTAGTTTCTTTAATCTGTCGTCATCTAACTTTGACAATCTCTACAAAAACACAAAAAAATCAACAAAAATTTACCTGATTGACACACAGAAACTTCTGCTCATCAGGCTTTGAGCGATTAAAACTACTCCTTAATTGAGGAAGATTATCAATAATTACAACCTCAAAAAATGTCGGCAATCGCTAAAGATGAATTAGATTCTTAAGCAATTATACCCAGTACCTAGAGGACAGTTAGACAGCAGTGAACTCTAGATAAATTAGGTCTAATTACTTAGTAATTATTGTTGAGATTTTTGGCTTGTGAACGATTATTTTCCCCTTCAAGAATTAAGGTTATTGTTGCCATTAAAACGATGACGTTCTGGAAATAGCGTGACCAATAACTGATTGATATAGACCTTTCCGACCACCGATGCTTGATTCGGTCGGTTAGTAGTAGATGCTGGTTCTCTGGTTTCCGCAGGACTGGCCTCGGCCACCGTTTCCTCGCCATCCCAAGGACTGGCCACGGTTTCGGCGACCACTTCCTCCATGGACGGCACTGGGGACACTTGACTGACTACGGGTTGCGGTTCCGGTAAAGGGGGTCTTTCCGGTTCCGATGGGGTCGCTGACACCTCGATGGTAATTTGACGGGAAGTATCTCCGATCAGGGAGCCAGACGGCACGAGCGACATCGCTGCCACAGAAGCATTAAAAATCGTTGTGGTTGAACCAATACAGGCATTTTCACCGATTTCACCCTGACCGACCATTAGAACACCTGTACCTAAAATTGCCCCTGCACCGATAGCAATCACACCCTGATAGGCGGTTAAAATTGTTCCCATACCCAGGCAAGCACCCGCACCGATAATTATTTGGCTATTGGGGGCTGCTCGGAGAATCACCCCCGGAGCCACGATCGCACTCTCATGAATGGTGACATCACCATTGACATAGAATTCCGAGCGGCTAATAGGTTGAACGGGGGGTAAGGACATAATTGACAGTTACTCAGTGATCAGTGATCAGTGAGCGGGGGTTAGGGGGTAGGGGTTAGAGTTTCCGGTATTTTTCCCGGTCTGCCAACACCTAACACCTATCTCCCTTCACCGATCGCCGAGTCCTGAAATTAAGGGCGTTGAATAATCGATTCGAGAACACGGCGTTTCGCTTGGGAGTCAATCCCGATCAGACGAACGTATTCCCCTTGATGGTCGCGCAGACAGGTTTCTAAAGCGGCCACCACATCGGATTCGCGACTGCTATCGATCGGGGTGCAGCTTTGCCAAGAACTGGTTTTAAAACGACGTTTATCCGCGTGTTCGGCCCCGATTTTGTGACCTTGGTTCAATAAAGAACGAATCTGAGCGATCGTTTCCGCCGTTAAGGTACTGGTTAAAGTGGCAGTACCGCCGCCGGAGGAGCCAGAAGCATAGCTTTTGAAACTCGGTTCAGCAACGGTGGCGGTTTTACCGTTGCCATTACTAGCCACCGAACCATCGGGACGCTGGATCACTGTTTCTAAAACCCGTTTTTTGGCTTTAGCATCGATACCGAGTAAGCGGACGTATTCGCCGCTATGCTCGCGTAAACAATCTTCCAAAGCAGTAATTACATCGGATTCGCGATTGCTTTCGATCGGGGCGCAACTCTGCCAAGAACTGGTTTTAAACCGGCGTTTATCCGCGTGTTCGGTGCCGATTTTGTAGCCTTGGGCAAGCAGGGAACGAATTTGAGCGATCGTTTCCCCACTTAAGCTACCACTGCTGCTATGACTGGCTCCGTTACTAGCGGGGGCGCTGTAGCTGCTGGCTTTGCCGCTGCCGTTACTAGCGGGGGTGCCGCCGGGGCGGTGAATAATCATTTCGACGACGCGTTTTTTCGCGTGCGGGTCGATCCCGATCAGGCGGACGTACTCATCGCTATTTTCAGTCACGATCGCTTCAATATCGCGAATGATGCCCGCTTCGCTCTTGGTTTCGATCGCAGGTCCAGTTAACCAAGAACTGGTTTTAAACCGGCGTTTATCCGCGTGTTCGGTGGCGATTTTCAGTCCTTGGGCCAGCAGGGAACGCACTTGTACCGACAGGTCGGAATGGCCGTTACCGTTGCCATGACCGCCGTGGACGGCGGTGGTGGTGCGGGCTGGTTCTCCGGGGGTGTCTTCGGGGCGTTGGATAATCATTTCCAGTATGCGCCGTTTAGCGGCGGGATCGACTCCGATCAGGCGGACGTATTCGCCTTGTAGGTCTCTGAGGGAGGCTTCTAGGGATTGGGATACCTGTTCTTCGCGGCCGCCGTCGATAAAGCCGGCACTTAACCAAGAACTGGTTTTAAAGCGGCGTTTGTCAGCGTATTCGATGCCGATCTTGTAGCCTTGGGAGAGGAGGGAGCGAACCTGCGCTCGAATGTTTGTATTTAAACTCATAGGTGTCACCGAATTTCTATATAGCGTCTCATTAGCGATGTTTATAGCGGCTGCCGGTGCAGGAGTCGCTGGGCTGTGGGCTTTGACCGGGACGCTGGGGGCGAGGTCGATATCGACAATGTGACGAGTGAAGGCTCGATCGATTTCTGTGACATCGGGTAAGCGGTCGGCCTGTTGTTGGCTGGTGATCACGGAACCGGATGGCACGAATTTACCGGCGGGGATTTCCACGTCTTGAACGAGGGCGTGCATCATGACGATGCAATCGGCCCCGATGCGGGCATTAAAGACGGTGGAGCGAAAACCGATAAAGCAGCGATCGCCCACATAGGCAGGCCCGTGAATGAGTGCCATGTGGGTGATGCAGCTGCCCCGGCCGATCCACACCGAATATTCTCGGCCGTCATCTCCCACCACACGGCTTTTTTCTAAACCGTGGATGATTGCTCCGTCCTGAATTTTGCTGTCGTCGCCAATGTGAAAGGGGGTTCCTTCATCGGCGCGGATGGAAGTCCCCGGAGCGATCACCACTCGCGCCCCGATCTCGATAGCGCCACTGAGGTTAGAGAAGGTGTGGACTTTGGCACTCTCGTCTATGCGCGTTTCCTCTGGGGATTTGGTCCGCTTTTTCGGACTAGCCGCCGTTGTGCGGACGACCATAGTTAGTCTTCCTCCATACTGAATTTGGCTGGCTGGTTGTTAATTAACTGTGTTTGGGTCCTATCGATTTCTAACCGGATTGACGAAATTCGTCTCTCTTGCTGTAGAGGGTGCGATTTTCTACGGTTATAGTGTCAATAATCCCCACCACCATCGCGTCAAGGGGGCGATTGTTCTGACCGTCTTCGATACGAGCCGCTCCTCCCCGGGACACTAGCACCCATTCATTAAGCCCCGCTCCGACAATATCACCCGCTACTTCGTATTTAGGCAAAAGTTGCCCCTGTGCGTCGATGAATTGCAAAAGCAGAAGTTTCACTCCCGTCATACTGCGCGGTTTCAGGGTGCTAACGACGGTTCCGCAAACTTTGGCAATTTGCATGGAATTTGTTTACACTAAAAGTTAGTTGCGCTCTAGATTCGTCTTAAAGGTTGCGGGTTAACACTTTCACGAAACTGTTCCACGGCTTCTGTATAACGGATGGGAAGAACGTATTCGAGGTTTTCGTGGGGACGGGCGATGATGTGGGTCGAGAGGACTTGACCACCTTTAACACGATTAGATGCCGCTTCTGTCCCCGCCGATACGGAGGCCTGTACTTCCGAAACGTCCCCCCGGACGATGACGGTGACGCGACCACTACCAATTTTTTCGTAACCTACTAGGGTTACGCGGGCGGCTTTTACCATGGCATCAGCCGCCTCGACAACGGCCGGGAAACCCAAGGTTTCCACCATGCCCACTGCAATTGACATAATATTTTTGTCTCCTAATGGTTGGCTTTCTTCGACTCTATAGATGCTGACCCCGATCAACGGTGTTTAATAGCTGCGGAATTGCTCTACTTCTTCGGTGTAGCGAATGGGCAGCACGTATTCGAGGTTTTCGTGGGGACGGGCGATGATATGGGTAGATAGCACTTGTCCTCCGTTAACCCGGTTGGCGTTTTCCACTCCGGCAGCCACAGAAGCTTGCACTTCTGAAACGTCTCCCCGGACGATGACAGTGACGCGACCACTACCGATCTTTTCGTAACCCACTAGAGTCACCCTGGCGGCTTTGACCATGGCATCGGCCGCTTCCACAACGGCGGGAAATCCTAGGGTTTCAATCATTCCTACTGCAATTGGCATTTTTTTGTTCCTCGCTTGTCAAGCCAAACTAAACTATTAATCTCGTTAGCGTTATCAATTTTGTTTCAGTCAAATTCTTTCCTTGTTACTTTTCCTGCTCTAGCTTTGGTGGCAGTCGGGATCGTGGCAAGGTGGGGGTAAGACCATCCTAAATTTTATCTCGATCGTGACCGTTTTCATCCACTAATTTTATTTTCTAGGGCTGGTTGGTAAAAATTTGACGAGTCAGGCAAAATTATCAACCTAAAAAAAGCATAGGAAACTATGACACCTTTGACAATATAAAACATTATGATTATTTCTCATCTTCAGGTTAACGAAAGTTAATCATTCCTTGACTTCGCCCATCAGCCTCAGCAATTCTCAGGAGATCTACAGCTAAAACCTTTGCTATGAGCCGATTTCCGCTTTAAGTTTTCTCTTGGCGGCTTGCTTGTCTCTGCCGGATTTATTGGCAGATAAAAGCCTATTTTCCCTGATTTCGGCTTTTTTATAATTTTTTTATACTATATACGGCTGGGGTGGGGGAGTGGGGAGAAGGGGAGCCTTTTTCAGTGATCAGTAAACAGTGAACAGTAATCAGTGAACTGAAAACTCACATCTGATCACTGATCACTGATTCTAGCGATCGATCTCACCTTCGTAGGGTTGGACACCGATCGAGGGATAATTATCGTGGTTAGGACTGAAAACTTCTAACACTGCATGAGCTAACTTTTGGAAAAAGTCGGGACTCTCGTGCAAGGATTTGAGTGCCGCTTCTAATTCAGGAAGGGAGAAATCGAAGCCTTGCGAGCGAGCTATCTCTAGTAATTGCTGAGGATCTTGGGTTGAACGCATTTTTTTACCCAATTCTTCGTTTTTAGCGGCTAAGGCGAAAAAGTCGAACACTTGATTTTTAGACATATAAATACTTTTCCTTTGATGATTAAAGGTGTGGCCTCGGCGGCGTGGAGGTTAAACTGCCTAGTATGGTTCATTTTTATCCTACCAGTCAGGAGATATCCTCAAAGCAAAGTTTTCGTTTTTATTTGCTTGTATGGCTGAGTATGCTTTAAGGCTAATTCGGGGGTGTGGGGTGTGGGGTGTGGGGTGTGGGG
>NZ_JASJFG010000077.1:0-6788 GCF_030065375.1 Microcystis sp. M49636_WE2
AATAACCATGTGGTCGCTTGATCTTCTCCTAATTTACCTCCTTCCGCTCCCCCGATTAATAAAATACCCGATCGATGTTTTACAGACTGAAAATTGGCTTTTCCACAACGACAAGAATAATGGAAATCTCGATTATGATTGTCGAACATAGTCTTATACCCTCGCCCCTGAGCTTACTGCTTCTATCCTAGCTTCAACTAGGACAAAATCAGAGTTTTCTACCATAAAAGTTAACAACAAAGCCGATCTATAGCTGAAATCGGTAGCGGCAAAACTCCCTAGTTTACATTCTGTTAAAAATCGTCCTATAATAATTCAAGGCTAGAAACTGGCAATTATTACTGTTGAAGTTGGAAATCGGCGGGCGATATGTTAAATAGACGTTCTTTTTTGCAAGGATTAGGTACAATCGCCTTAGCGGGGGGTTTAAGTGGCTGCGCTTCCAGAAGCGGCGATCCGAGTATTTTTCTACTCTCCGGTTCGATTCCGCCGCGATTACTAACAGATTTTCAGAAAACTATTGCCGAAAAAAAAGTCAATTTTCAGTCGGAAAGGCAGCTGAAAGAGCTGTTAAAATTGTTGGAAAAATGGTTAAAAAATCAGGATCAACCAGCCTCACAATTTCCGATTCCTATCCCTTTTAGGGAACAAAACCCAGCGATGGGTAATTTAGTCACCCTAGGGGATGCTTGGCTAGGAAAAGCGATTAGCAACGGCTTAATTCAACCCCTAGATACTTCTCAACTCTCTAATTGGTCAAAACTGCCCCCCCGTTGGCAAGAAAACATGACTCGCAATGGCCAAGGACAACTGCAAACAGAGGGAAAAGTCTGGGGTGCGCCCTACCGTTGGGGAATGACAGTAATTGCCTATAATGAGGAAAAATTCGCTCAATTTGACTGGCGACCACAGGATTGGTCTGATTTATGGCGACCGGAATTAACCGGTAAAATTGCCCTAATTGATAATCGTCGCGAAGTCATCGGTTTAACCCTAAAAAAATTGGGTTATTCTTATAATTCTAGTGATTTAAAGCAAGTTATGGGACTAAAAGACCAGCTATTCGCTTTACAAAAACAGGTAAAATTTTATAGTTCTCAACATTATTTACAACCCCTGATACTCGGTGATGTCTGGGTGTCTGTGGGTTGGTCTAATGATATTTTACCAGTGAGCAATCGCTATAATAAAATTAAAGTTGTTGTCCCCAAATCTGGTACTTCTCTCTGGTCGGATGTGTGGGTAAAACCAGTTTTAACTACTCCTAATTCTCTTGTCCAGCAATGGATTGATTTTTGTTGGCAACCAGAATCCGCCACTAAAATTTCTTTATTTACCTCTGGATTATCACCCCTAATTCTCACTGAAAATCCCGACCAAATTTCCCCAGATATTAGAAATAATCCTTTACTTGTCAATCCAGAAGCAGTCAAAAAAAGCGATTTTCTCAACCCTTTATCGCCAGCAACCGAGCAAGAATACGAGCAATTATGGCAAGCAATGCGACAGTTAGTATAGTCAGGAGATACTAGACAAAATTCTGCGGCTTGTCTCTTTGTGTCCTCTGTGCCTCTGTAGTTTAAAAAATGCTTATTGCCTGATCTCGAAATCAGACCAAAAAGGAATAGTTTTAAAGCAACAGGAGATACTAGGCAAAATTCTGTGAGTCGGAAACTTAACACTGATAACTCATAAATTATACTTTCCTGAAAACCATTTGTATATAAGGCATAAAATGCTCGCATTAAATACAAGACTAAGAAATTCAGAATATCTGTTTGCTTGTAAATTTGATGATGATCCTCCGAGCATTGCTTGTATATGGTTATTAACTTCTGGAGCAATTAAAGTTATATAAGCGGCGACAACAAGGATAAATCCTAACAGATAGCGATTAGACTGATTCATCAATATTGAGGTAAAAACTACATTTACCTAACTGATAACTGATAACTGATAACTGATAACTGATTAAGCGGCTTGACTTTGGGTTTCTTGCGCGAGAAAAGTAAGGATAGAAGCTTTCTCAATTAGCCCCAAAACCGTGCCGTTTTCTTCCACCACTGTCACTTGAGATAAATTTTCTCCTTCCAAAATTTTCACCACATCTAGGAGGGAAGTATTAGACAAAACCAGTTTGAGACTTTCGCTAGTTTGTAATAACCGGCCGATATTTACCTGGGTCCATTGGGAAGTGGGAATCGTTTTCAGATCCTCTACATTAATCACTCCTAATAGTTTACCTTCGCTATCGGTAACTAGGAATTTAGACCATTGTTGTTTACCGATAACATAATTATTAGCAAACTCGCGCAGGGTTAAATTAATCGGAACTACAGGACTATTAGGAGAGATAACATCTTTAGCGGTGTAGCGACTTAGGAAATCTTGAACCTTAGCTGATTGAGCGGAAAAGCCAGCGTTTTGTAGGAGGAAAATGCCAATTAATAGCGTCCAAAAACTGCCAAATTGACTGATTCCGAGAATTGATAGCGCACCGATGACAATCGCTAACCAACCAAAAAATTGACCGAAACGACTAGCGAATAAAACCCCTTTATTGGGATTACCCGTTACTTGCCAAACGATGGCTTTAAGGATATTACCACCATCTAAAGGTAAACCAGGGATCAGGTTAAATAACCCCAGGGCGAGGTTGATATAGGCAAGCAGAGAAAGAATCGCCGCCATGGGCGCATTTAAGCTAATATTGGAACCAATAATTAGGAAGATACCAAAGAGCAGTAAACTAACTAAAGGGCCAGCAATTGCTACTAGAAAAGCTTCTAGGGGAGTTTTCGATTCTCTGCCGAGAGTTGCCAAACCACCGAATAAAAAGAGGGTAATTGATTTGACTTCAATACCTTGGGCGATGGCAACAAAACTATGACCTAATTCGTGGGCAACCACGGAGGCAAATAGGAGAATAGCGGCAAAAAATCCTAAGAGCCAGGGCATGATTCCCGTTAACTGGGGAAACTGACTTAAATCTCCCCCATAGGTTAAGGTAATTAACCCCAGAACGAAGAACCAAGAAGGATTAATATAAAAGGGAATTCCAAAGAGATTCCCGACTCTAATGTTGCCATTCATTTTGTATCTTCTCCAATTATTGGGGACTAACGCCAAGAAGATTAGGTTATCAATTACGCCATTCACTTCTGTTAACAATTGTAACAAAAATGAAAATCTCCCCGGCATTCCTTCAGGGAGTAAAAACCGTCATCCCTGTGGTTCGGTTATTTTCGTAGGAGAATTAAATCAATGATTAATTATTTACGCGGACAAGCGATCGAGGTGATCAAAACCCCTAATAACCGACTAATCTTGATTTTAGACGTAAACCAGATCGGTTACGAAATCCAAATTCCCTCGCGATTAGCCCTAGACATCGGCAACGATAACAATGATAGTTGTCGGATTTTTACTCACCTACTCCTTCGCGAGGAGCAGCCTTTATTATACGGTTTCGGCACCGCCCCAGAGCGAGATCTGTTTCGTCAACTGCTTTCCGTCAATGGAGTTGGGGCGCAATTAGCCCTAGCTTTAATCGATACCTTGGGGATTGAGGAACTTGTGGTGGCGATAGTGACAGGAAATACCAAAATTTTGAGCAAAACCCCCGGAGTCGGCTTAAAAACAGCAGAAAGAATCGCTTTGGAGTTAAAAACTAAATTGGCAGCATGGCGACAACTAAGAGAAGCGACGACGACAACCACGGCAATACTACCGGCAGCGGAAATCCTCGAAGATGTGCAGATGACCCTTTTAGCTTTAGGATACAGCCGAGAGGAAATCGATCGAGCTATCGCAGTCCTCAGTCAAGATGCTTTATTTAGTAAAAATACTCAGCCAGAAGACTGGATTAAAGGGGCAATTAATTGGCTAGGGTGAATCAGTCGTCAGGAGTCACGAGACAGGAGACAGCCTTTTCAGTTATCAGTTATCAGTGATCAGTTATCAGATGCGAGTTTTCAGTTCACTAGACATCTCCAAAAATTATAACCCAATCACAGCTTGTTTTTGGTTTATGTACTAACTAAGTAGTTCGATGCCCAAAATGTATATCTATCGTTGCTAATTCAATTTCATTGAAAAAATATGAGGCAATTAAAATCATTTTTATTTGGGTAGATTCCTTAACTAGAGAGACTTTTAGCCTTGAGATAATGTTAGATCGAGGTTCACTGATTACTGATTACTGTTTACTGTTCACTGACAAATCGCTCCCCACTTCCCCACTCCCTTCTTCGGGCAAATGTTAAAAAGTATTACGAAAATAGTGAGAAGGTGAACCAGATGCCGCAAAATAGCTGCGTTAGGTCGCTCTAGCTAGGGAAGTCTTGAGACGCTGAGGCGGAAACGAGATAACTTAAGCGTAGTGACCACAACTGCTATAAAATGTCAGATTAAGTTTATTAATCTCACTTAGTTGGGAGGAATCCATCAATGAGTATCGTCACGAAATCGATCGTGAATGCTGATGCTGAAGCTCGTTACCTCAGCCCCGGCGAACTAGACAGAATTAAAGCCTTCGTTGGCAGTGGTGCCGCTCGTTTACGCATCGCTGAAACCCTGACCGGCGCTCGCGAAACCATCGTCAAACAAGCTGGCGATCGCTTATTCCAAAAACGTCCTGACATCGTTTCCCCCGGTGGCAACGCTTACGGCGAAGAAATGACCGCTACCTGTCTGCGTGACATGGACTACTACCTACGTTTAATCACCTACGGAGTAGTTGCTGGTGATGTCACCCCGATTGAAGAAATCGGTTTAGTCGGTGTGCGTGAAATGTACAAATCTTTAGGAACCGACATCGGTGCCGTAGCTCAAAGCGTTCGCGAAATGAAAGAAGTTGCTACCGGTCTTATGTCTTCTGACGATGCTTCTGAAGCTTCTTCCTACTTCGATTACGTGATCGGCTCTATGTCGTAGAATAATTCCTTTGTGAATCGTTCTAGACACACCCCTCGTAAACCTCTTAAGATTAAGCAAAACCCAAGGAAGAACCACCATGCAAGACGCAATTACTTCTGTTATCAACTCTGCTGACGTTCAAGGCAAATACCTTGACGCTTCTGCTCTCGGCAAACTGAAAGGCTACTTCGCCACCGGTGAACTGCGCGTGCGCGCCGCTAGTGTCATTAGCGCCAACGCTGCCGGTATCGTTAAAGAAGCTGTGGCTAAGTCCCTGTTATACTCTGACGTAACCCGTCCCGGTGGTAATATGTACACCACCCGTCGTTACGCCGCTTGTATCCGTGACCTCGACTACTATCTCCGTTATGCTACCTACGCTATGTTAGCTGGAGATCCTTCTATTCTCGACGAGCGCGTTCTCAACGGCCTGAAAGAAACCTACAACTCTTTAGGTGTACCCATCTCCTCCACCGTTCAAGCTATCCAAGCGATGAAAGAAGTCACCGCTAGTTTAGTTGGTGCTGATGCGGGTAAAGAAATGGGGATTTACTTCGACTACATTAGCTCTGGCTTAAGCTAGAAGTAACGAACTCGGACAAAATAGGGTTCGGGAAGCCGAGGATGAGTGCTAGGTCTTTAAAGGCTGAATCTGTCCAAGATAGGTTTTGACGAGCTAGTATTGATCCTTGACTCCCGACCTTTGTTATTTTAGGAAAAAGCCTTCGTTAGTTTAAGCGACAAGTTTTTCAGCGATTAGGAGAAATCAATCCATGCGGATGTTCAAAATCACCGCTTGTGTTCCTAGCCAAAGCCGCATTCGGACACAACGGGAATTACAAAATACCTATTTCACCAAACTCGTTCCCTACGATAATTGGTTTCGTGAGCAACAACGCATCATGAAAATGGGCGGCAAAATTGTCAAAGTGCAGTTAGCTACTGGCAAACCAGGGACTAATACAGGTTTACTGTAATTGGCTGCCACTGGAACTTAAAAAAAGAGGTCTGGAAAGACCTCTTTTTGCTTTAGGGATTTTTTTCAAACTGCAAAGCGGCAGAGTTGAGACAATAGCGTTTTCCCGTCGGGGGTGGACCATCATTAAAAACGTGACCGAGATGAGCATCACAGGTGGCACAAACAATCTCTGTCCGCACCATGAAAAAGCTAACATCTCGTTCGTACTTAATATTAGCATCGTTAGCAGCAGTCCAGAAACTCGGCCAACCAGTACCCGAATCATACTTGCTGTCAGAAGTAAATAACTCCGTACCACAGCAGACACATTTGTAAATACCTTTTTCTTTATTATCGTGATATTTACCCGTAAACGCCCGTTCTGTTCCCTTTTTGCGGGTAACTTGGAACTGTTCGGGAGTTAGCTGGTCCCGCCATTCTGCCTCGGTTTTACGAACTTTTTCTACCATAGTCATCACAACCGCCATTATGATTAAATTTCTCTTTTTAGTCTAACCTGAGTTCGAGATCTGGGTTTTTTTCATAAATATGAAGTATGACCTGATTTGGCATCGGCTTCTGATGACGGACTCCCAAAAAGGAAAAGTTGGTCAGGGAACCCTATAAACTTAGCATAAGCTGAACTTATATCTTCAACAAGTAATACTGAATGTCAAACCCCTTTACAAACCGATACAAAGTCTTTAAGATAAAGACATTATAAATCGTACCTCGATAACTTAATAGGAATCATAAACCAATGACCACCACCTTACAACAGCGCGAGAGCGCTTCCCTGTGGGAGCAGTTCTGCCAGTGGATTACCAGCACCAACAACCGTCTTTATGTCGGCTGGTTCGGTGTGATCATGATCCCCACCCTGCTCACCGCCACCACCTGCTTCATCATCGCC
>NZ_JASJFG010000029.1:0-5133 GCF_030065375.1 Microcystis sp. M49636_WE2
TTGGGTAAGACTTTTAGACTTTTTGTCAATCAAAAAGTACCAGTTGTGGGAGAGATAGGGGGAAAATTCTGGGACTTTTTCTCTGAAAATTAGGTAATTGACCAGATGAGAATCGGTAAAACCCTACACCCCACACCCCACACCCTACACCCTGTCCCCACGAAAAACTTTTTGCCGCAGACCCTAACTAAGTCAGCAGATTAGGTATCGGCTGCCCCTTCATTTTCCGAAGATTGTCTTTGATCGCTGGAATAACCGCCTCTACCTCCTCTGGTGGTGGTACGATTAGAAGCAGCCCGGAATTGACGAGCGTAGGCGCGGTTGCGTTCAGCTTTTTCTTTTTTCAAATTACGACGTTTAGCCACAAGAATCTCCTTGGGATATTAGATAGACAAGCGGGGAAACGAGCGCTCGCTCCCCCTATTGACATTGACACTCTCCGCCCTAAAAGTGCGGAGATTCTTGGGCTGAATCCTGCCTCCACTAGCAACGCTAATTTTGGTCTTACGGTTTCATGTCTAGTCCGACTACACCGATAAGGCAAGCACTCTTATGGACTACTCCCCAAGCGTAAATTTCTGTGTGTCCCACAGTATTTAATTGTTTTGCGTTCTTACAGTTTGGACTTAATTGAACACCATTGACTGTTAGAAATTTTGAGATGACGGAGTAGGAAGTTTAACCTGCTTCCTCACGTTCTCACGGTTGGCAACCTGGAGCTATTCTCGCACAAAGCCGTCCTAAAAGGACGGGGTTTTCAACCCAAATTTCCGATAACCTAGAATGGTTACGGTCGGGGATTAGTAGCGACGCTCCCGATTGCGATCGCCGCCAGCACCGAAGGAAGATCTGGGTTCTTTTTCACGAGCTTGATTGACTTTTAATTCTCGTCCCATCCATTGAGCGCCGTCAAGAGCGGCAATAGCCTTCGCTTCTTGCTCTGGGGTTTCCATTTCCACGAAAGCGAACCCGCGTTTTCTTTTCGTTTCCCGATCCATGGGAAAGTGAACGCGCTTGATCTCACCATATTCCTTAAAAACCTCAACCACGTCTTCTTGGTCAACCTCGAAGGGGAGATTACCAACATAAATTGACATAAAACCTATCCTTGCACAGATAAAAACAACAGATTTGTAGAGAACCAAGATTTCGGGAACTAGCTGAACCAATACTAAACAGAAACGCTTTGACCATTAATACTGACAACGAGCCGCAGTGCCGACTTTTATTCTCAACTTCCATCCTAGCACATAGCTATTAGCTTTGATCGATTCTGCCTGTCTCGCCACGGGAGCAGATAAACTAGACTAGAATGCTGCCCTATAAAATGCCCTAATTATGAGTTTATCCCCCCATCCGATCGAAACTGCCCTAAAAACCCTGGAAACTAAGGCCGAGGATTCGATTTCTGGGGTGCTTTCCCCACCTGTTGCCGAGAAACGGCAACAAGAGCCGGACTTCCTCCGGCAGTGCGTAGGATGCTCCCAAGAGGGTATCCTCGCCATACCCTCACATCTGGGTACAGTAATATATAGAACTCTATTCTTAAGGCCAGATGAGTGCTTCCTCCTTCGACTATAGAATGATCGATCCCATTTCTGGGCCGATCGATCCCAAAAAACAAGGGACGTTACGCCATTGGGGAAGTCATCCCTATTTTACCCGGCGCGCTTGGAATGTGGTACAGGAATATATTAAGCGTTTTAGTCAGGTGGGAGATGTGGTTTTAGATCCCTTTGGGGGATCGGGAGTGACTGCGGTAGAGGCTCTAGTTTTAAAGCGAAAGGCGATTTACTCGGATATTAACCCGATGGCTGGTTTTATCTGCCGCAATATCGCTGTTAGTCCCGTTAACATCGATGATTTTCGGTCTGCTTTCGATGACATCGCCAGAAATTGTCAGGAAAAGATTGAGGAAGTTTATCGAATGTCTCCAGAAGAAGCGGCGGATTTAGAGATTCCCTATTGGTATCCGCAAGGGGTTCGTTTACCGAAAAATGCGGACGCAGAATCTGTAGAAAATTTGTTTACCAAACGTCAATTATTTTCCCTTTCTCTAATTCTCAACCAGATTGAATTAATCACCGATCCGATCATTAAAGATTTAATGAGGTTTACTTTCTCGGCAACTCTCAATAAAACCAATTTAACCTTTAATTCGACGACTGGGCGAAAAGCCAGTCGAGGTGATAGCGGAATTATGCGCTTATATCGCTATTGGATTCCTCCTCAAACTATCGATCTTAATGTCTGGGAACAATTCGAGCAGAAATTTAAGGGGACGGCAAAATTCAAGATCGAAACTAATACAGTAATCGGTGATTTTTATCAAGAAAATTTTTCAATTTTTGATTTCTCAGCGACGGACTTAACTGGCATATCGTCCGAATCCGTGGATTATATCTATACCGATCCTCCCTACGGACAACATATTGCCTATTTAGATCTCTCGACTATGTGGAATGCTTGGCTAGGATTTGAAGTGAGCGATAACGCAAGAGAATTGGAAGCGATCGAAGGAGGAGATTTAAAGAAATCGAAAGAAACTTACATCAATTTGTTATCGAATTCCATTCGAGAAATGTTTCGAGTTTTGAAATTTGATCGCTGGATGAGTATTGTTTTTGCTCACAAAGATCCCGCCTATTGGGATGCGATCGTTAAATCTGCTCAAGAAGCTGGTTTTGAGTATGTAAATTCCTCTGTACAACATTCTACTACGCCCTCATTACACAAAAAGAAAAATCCTCTGACTGTCCTATCGGGAGAGTTAGTTTTAAACTTTAGAAAAGTGAATAATCCCAAAACAATCGCCATCAGTAAAGTCGGGATCGATATCCTGCAAATTATTAAAGAAGTGGCCGAGATGACAATCGTTAAAAGTTCGGGTGCTTCCACAGAAGATATTTATAATGCGCTCATTCCTAAATTATTGGAAAATGGCTTACTAACCCAAGTCAAGAAACAAATAGATGATATTACTCCTTTGTTAAAAGAGGAATTCAACTTTTCGGAATTAGATCATCTCTGGAGAATTCGTACAAATACGAAAATCGGTTGCTTTATTCCGCTAGAAGATCGAATAAGATTTTATCTCTTGGATTTTCTAACTGCCAAAAAACGACAGGGAAAAGTAGCAACTTTTGATGAAATTATTTTTGCGGTCATGCCTAACCTGATCAACGGGACAACACCAAGCGATCAATCGATTTTAAAGGTTTTAGAAAAGTTAGCTTATTCTCCCGATGGTCGGCACTGGCAACTAGGGCAAGAAGAAGGTCTTCAGCTAACTCTCGATTTAAATATAGAGCCAATTTCTTCCGTTTTAACTGGTTTAGATTTTCCCAAACAAGCAGATAAAATTCCTCACGATCAAATTATCTACGCTCTGGCAAAAATTGCTATTGCTGTCGGATTAAAGCCTTATATTGGCAAAAAAGAACAATCTACAGGTTATTGGAATGGAGAAGCTTTTAAAGATATTTCTCTAGAAAAATTACCGATCGATAAATTAGGAAAGTGGGACAGAGATAAAATACAACAGATCGATCTCATCTGGTTTAATAACTTAGGCGATGCAGTGTTCGCTTTTGAAGTAGAAACCAGTACACCGATCACCACAGGAATCGATCGCTTTATGGAATTACTAAAAATTTATCCAGAACTGGCAGGAAAACTTGTGTTAATTGTTCCACCGAAGCGAGTCAACAAACTGAAAAAAATTCTTAAAGATTCCCACTATATTGGACATCCTCTCTATATGGAGAATAAATTAGTCTATAGTTTTTCTAATCAAATTGCCGAAGTTTACCAGAAACTCTCCTCGTCAACTAAACTAGAATTATCTGCGGTTTTTGCCTCGATCGAGTTCATTTTAAAAAAACCAGAAATCTGATGCAATCAAGAGAAGCTGGTTCCCATTGAAAGTTCTAGGTTCGACGAGGTACTCATGCAATAAGCTCTCATTTGATCAGAGGGGACAGGGAGCGATGAACATGATACAGCAAACCATCTCAGGGAATCGTCACCCCGGAAAGCAAATCGCCCCTGCAACTGTCTCCCCAAATTCCCTCTCTTGATAAACTAGACTAGAATGCTGCCCTATAAAATGCCCTAATTATGAGTTTATCCCCCCATCCGATCGAAACTGCCCTAAAAACCCTGGCAGCGAAAGCGGAAAATTCCATCGAACAAACAACAACCCTAGAAGACTTAGAACAGCTAAGAGTGAATTATCTCGGTAAGAAAGGAGAATTATCGCAGATTTTACGCGAAATGGGCAAATTAACCCCCGAAGAGAGACCGCGCCTCGGTGCGATCGCTAATGAGGTCAAAGAATCAGTACAATCGCTGCTGGAATCCCAGCGAGAAAGTCTCCAGAATGCCCAAATTAAGGCGAAATTAGCGGCGGAAACCCTCGATGTCACCCTGCCTGCTCTTAGCCGTCCTTTAGGGCGAATTCACCCCTTAAATAGCACAGTTGATCGCATGATCGATATTTTCGTCGGTCTGGGTTACAGCATCGCCACTGGGCCGCAGGTAGAAACCGATTATTATAATTTTGAGGCTTTAAATATCCCTGCTGACCATCCGGCCCGGGATATGCAGGATACTTTTTTCTTGAGGGATGGTCGTTTATTGCGGACCCATACCTCCCCAGTGCAGATTCGCTACATGGAAAGTCACGAACCCCCAATTCGGATTGTGGCCCCGGGCCGTGTTTATCGTCGCGATACCGTGGATGCAACCCATTCTGCGGTTTTCCATCAAGTGGAATTATTAGCGGTAGACCGGGGATTAACCTTTACGGATTTGAAAGGAACAATTAAAGAATTTCTTAAGCAAATGTTCGGGGCCGATTTACCGGTTAAATTCCGCGCTTCCTACTTCCCTTTTACTGAACCCTCGGCCGAGGTAGATGTGCAGTGGAAAGGCAAATGGTTGGAGGTGATGGGCTGTGGTATGGTGGATCCCAATGTCTTAAAAGCAGTCGGTTATGACCCCCAAATCTATACGGGTTTTGCTGCTGGTTTTGGCGTGGAAAGATTTGCTATGGTATTACATGAGATAGACGATATTCGCCGTTGTTATAATAGCGATATCCGCTTTCTCCGCCAATTTTAGGGGGATAAA
>NZ_JASJFG010000893.1:0-3854 GCF_030065375.1 Microcystis sp. M49636_WE2
ATATCGCCTTTACTAAGGCGCAGCTTCTCCACCAACTCTTTCGGGAAAATCACCCCCATAGAGTTCCCTACCGTTGTGACTTTTAACTTAATCATCGTTTTTTGACTGAGTAAATATGTCAATTATAGCACCTCCCATATTGGTAAGTAGCTACACAACGGTTTACTTGAATCTCAATTTTGTCCGAGGGGTTAAATTTAATTTCCTCGACAACGTAGGAACTGTTACGCAATACATCCGATATTATACCTATTTGTCGAGGGTTTAGCGAGGTTAAAGTTACTTCCGCTTTTCCTTCATTAACATCAACAATTTTGAAGTTCTGTAGGGGTTCATGCCAGCGTCCTCTATTCTGTTGTTGTTCGTCATTTAATAATTCTTCTACTGCACTAATGACAAGAGATTGGGATTCTCTGATAATAACCTTGCCTTGAAACTCTATCTGTTTGATCTCTTTCATTGCCACTTCTTTTGTTTTTGATTCTCTCCCTAAAGCGATCGTTTTTGCTTGGGAATCGAACTTGATTAATCTCCCAGATAGAGAAGTGCCATTTTTTAAAGATACTTTTGTATTATCCGGTATGAATACGGGGATTACGGGAGATCTATCGCCGGTGGCTGGTAGATGATAGCCAGCAAGAGAGGCGATCAAAACTAGGCTAGTTGCGGTTATTATTGGGTAGAGTTTTTTCATCTTTACCTTGCCTGAATGATCGGGATTGGGTTGGTTCTGTTTTCGATCTTGGATGCGGTGGGTTAGGAGTAACAGTAACCCAACCTAGGGTTTTTTCTAGAGGGTTTTTTCCATATTTTAGCGTCGGGATTGTCAAAGGGGAAGCGTTTTATCTTCTCTTTATGTTAAAACTTATGAAGGTACTCCTTTATGCGGTAAGCGATAGAAATATGACTCTACAAGAGCTAATGCGGTGGGCGGAAAAATTATCCGCAATCGAGAAACGGCAACTGATCGAAAAAATTACCGCAGAAATGGCATCGGAATCGGCAGAAGTTAATCAACCCCGTCCCTCTTTATGGGGTATATGCGCCGATTTAGGACAGGCTCCCTCGGCTGAAGATATCGATAAAACCCGACGAGAAGCGTGGGGAGATTTTACGGCAGAGGATCTTTAAGTGTTAAAAGCAGTTTTAGATACTCATGCAGTTATCTGGTATCTTTACGCAGATCAACGATTATCCAATTTGGCTCGACAAACCATCGAACAAATTGGCAATAGTGGAGATACGGTTGCGGTTTCCTCGATTACTCTGGCTGAAATTGTCTATCTTGGTGAAAAAGGCCGGATTTCCGCTCAAACAATAGAGCGATTGTTAATGGAACTGGACAGGGAAAATTCTATTTTGATAGAAATCCCGCTCGCTCGCAATATTGTGGTTACTATGGGAGGAATCGAGCGCTCGGATGTTCCCGATTTACCCGATCGAATTATTGCGGCAACCGCCCTATATTTAAACGTTCCCTTAATTAGCCGAGATCGAAAAATTCAATTATCAACGGTTAATACGATCTGGTAGCAACGAACTAATCAAATTTCTATTCCCCGAATATAATTGGATGCGGTGGGTTAGGAGTAACAGTAACCCAACCTGCGGTTTTTGTCAATATATTTTTACTTTCCGAAACCTTTGTTCGGGCGGTTTTGTTTGGCAATACGGAGGGCTTTTCCGGTTTTACCATCCTGTAGTGCGATCCGCATCGATCGCTTTTTCTGGTAGGATTGAATATCCGCCGCTAACGGATGATCGTTATCGATCCGTAGATGGGTTAAAGAACAGACAAGAATCGTTTGTTTTCCCGATTCGTTTTTTAGGGAACAAATAATTCCCCCCTCGTCTCCCGTGTAGAAAATTTTATCGATCGAAAACTGGTGATCGGGTTTGTATCGCTCGCCTTTTGTTTCAGCTATTTTTAACGTTTCGGGAGTTGCACGCACGGGGATCGGTAAACTTGCTTCCATTTTCTCAATTAAAAAACGAACTTGTCGGGGATCGTCGATGGACATGGTTATTCTCCTTGATAAAATACAAAGAACTGGCGATAGAACCCGATCGATCGAGTAGGATAGCGATCGAAAACGCCAATCAGGGACATTTTGCCGTGAGCGCTCCGAATTCTCCCCCTCCCGGAACACAGATACTAGGAACCTTCGCCAGTCTTCTCGGTTTGCTGGGGATTTTTCTCTATTTTACGGGATGGATTTATCGGTGGGCCTATTTCGGCTGGTTTAGCCTTGAGATCAACCGTCTGGACTTGCCCTTGCGTTCCTTCCTTTTCGTGCCGATACAGGTCTTCTGTGGCGATTTCGGGGCGTTGCTGCGAACTTTACTGGCGCTGGTTGCCGTTGCCTTCGCGATTCAATTTACTCTCTGGATTTTGTCTCCCCTGCCATCCTATTCAATTGTCAGTCAATCTAAACGGAAATTTCATCAAAAATTTCAGTTCCTAGGTTTATTAGTCCGGGGAATTCCCGAAGCTCTCCGAAAAGATTTGATCGCTGTTATTTGGCTATTAATTATTCTTTTTTGGTTAGCCCGAATTCAGGGATCGATCGATGCCCGTCGCGATGCAGTTAATGATAGTTCTACCTTACCAGTTATCACTTTAGTTTTACCGGAAAAACAGATAGCGATCGGTCGGAATCAGGAGGATGTTTTTACCGATCCTTCTCTCAAAGGTTATCGAATTATCGGTGAGACCAAATTACTCGAAGAGCTGCGGGGAAAAGAAACGAATGATAGCAAAGTTAATCCCCCGCGAGTTTGGCGGTTATTAATCCAAAATAACAATTGGACTTATGTTTTTCGCGGGTTATCCCCTCAGTCGGCAGAAAATGAACGTCCGGCGATTCTAGCCATTCGCGAGGATAAGGAGGGACAATTGATGATTCTCGCGCCAGATGTCCCACAATCCCAGTGAAACTCAATCGGGGAAATTATCGAATTACCCTTGAACATTGAAGCTTACTGCTATAATTACTTACGGACAAAGATAATAAATAAAATTTATGGGCGACTTTTTTGATAACGTGAGCCGTTACCCCCGCTATCTGATTAGCTTTAGTTTAGGGATTTTCTTCGCCTTTTTCGGCTGGTTAGCCCCTTTATTAAAAAATCCCCTCACAGCGATCGCACTTGTGGGCTTTCTGGGGGGAACTTTCGCCTTTCTTTATTTCACCCTCAAAGCCATGCTCGGATTAGCTTGATACAATGGTAAGGGTTTCGCTGTTTTTAGGGGACGAAAATTATGGCTAACGACCGTCGAGTATCTCGCGTGTCCTCGCTAATTAAGCGCGAGGTCAGCCAAATGTTATTAATGGAAATTAAAGATGATCGCGTCGGTGCCGGTATGGTTAGCGTTACCGATGTAGATCTCTCCCACGACCTACAACACGCTAGGATTTTTGTGTCTATCTACGGCAACAAAGATGCAAAGGCCGAAACTATGGCCGGTTTAAAAGCGGCCGCGGGATTCGTCCGGCGTGAACTTGGTCAACGCATCCGTCTCAGACGTACCCCCGAAGTGGTCTTCCTAGAAGATTCTTCCCTCGAACGCGGCGATCGAATGTTACACCTTCTTGATCATATTAAAAGCGATCGACCCCCAGAAGATGACGATTCCGCTATCAGTGACCAGTGAACAGTGATCAGTAGAGGATAACTAAATTTAGGCAAAACTGGCAACTTAAAACTTAAACCTGATAACTGATAACTGAATAGTGAGCGATCGCATTTTATCCCTAAAAGAACGTATTGGTCAGATGATAGTAGTCCGCGCTTCCGGCTATCTCTTTGACCAACAAATCCGCTATCCTGCTTGGGAACCCGTCAACGCCACC
>NZ_JASJFG010000903.1:0-2265 GCF_030065375.1 Microcystis sp. M49636_WE2
CTGGATTACACTGACGCAAGAACTGGCGAACAGTGGCGAAGCGAAAGTATGGCACACTAACTTTAATGGGTACTTAGCGAAAATCTACCACAATCCCCATAATGAAAGGGTTGATAAATTACAGTTAATGGTGAGAAATCGTCCCAGTGATCCTAACGTTCATCTTAACCATATTTCCTTCGCTTGGCCCTATTCTATCTTGGAAGATAAACAGGGAAAAGTCGTTGGTTTTTTAATGCCAGAAGTGGTGGGTTCAGAAACGTTATTAAAGCTTTGTACGCCCATAATGAGAAGAAAATACAAGTTAGAAACTAATTGGTATTTTCTTCATGTAGTAGCGCGGAATATAGCCGCTATTATCCAAGCAATTCACCTTAAAGGTTATGTTTTGGGAGACATCAAGCTAGAAAATATCTTAGTGAATAATCGGGCGTTGCCTACAATTATTGATACAGATTCATTTCAAGTATCAGATCCCTATAGCGGTAAAATATATCGGTGTTTAGTTGGCTCAGAAGGATTTACACCGGCGGAATTAATCGGAGTGAATATAGCAGATGTAGATCAAACAGAAGTGCATGATCGCTTTCGATTAGGAGTTGTTATTTATTATCTATTATTTAGCGGGCCGCCGTTTCGGGGATTGTGGCAAGGAGGAGGGGATTCCCTGGAACAGTCGGAACTAATTCGACGGGGACTATGGCCTTTTTCTGGGGATAAATTGCTTGTACCTAGTAATACTACCATACCATTAAATATTTTACATCCCGACTTACACGCCTTATTTTTGCGCTGTTTCAATGAGGGACATAAATTCCCCCACAGACGACCGACGGCTAAGGAATGGTGCGATACTTTGGAAGCTGCACGAAAAGAGGTTATACGCTGTGGCAAAGTTGATAATCATTACTACAGTCGCCGTTACGGAAAGTGTTATTGGTGTGAGCGATTTAGTGATTTAAATCTTGATATTTTTGCAAGCAAAAGTATCGCTACTGTGACATCTACACAGTTACCTAAAGTAGCGCCAACTCCACCCCCAGTATCGATTCAATCATCTCCTTCACCTATACCTCCTCAAAGATGGTCGCGTCGTAAAGTTTTAATAACTTTCGGGTTATTTACAGTAGGGACAGTCGCTAGTAATATTTTCGCTCAGTTGTTTCGTCAGAATCCTACTCCTCCTTCTCCTTCACCTCGTCCTTTAGCTCCTCCATTTACAGAAAACCTACCCAATGGAGTAACACTGGAAATGGTAGGCTTACCAGCAGGTCAATTTCTCATGGGATCTCCTGACAGCGATCCCGATGCTCGCGATAATGAAAAGCCTCAACACCAAGTTAAAGTAAACAGTTTTGCTATTGGGAAATATCCAGTGACTCAGGCACAATATCAAGCGGTAATGGGAACCAATCCCTCTCGGTTTCAAAATAATCCCCAAAATCCGGTAGAAGATGTTAGTTGGAATGACGCTCAAGCCTTTTGTCAGAAATTGAGTCAGATAACAGGGAAAACCTATCGTCTCCCCACAGAAGCGGAATGGGAATATGCCTGTCGTGCGGGGACTACTACTCGCTTTTATTTTGGTGATGATGCTAATCAGTTAGGAGATTATGCTTGGTATAAAGGAAATTCTCAGCAGACAACTCATCCTGTGGGCCAGAAAAAGCCCAATGCTTGGGGACTGTATGATATGAGTGGCAATGTTTGGGAGTGGTGCGAGGACGATTGGCACGATAACTATATCGGAGCGCCAAAGGATGGCAGTGCTTGGCTAAAAAATGGTAATGATAATCGTTCTCCATTGCGGGGCGGTTCTTGGTACAACGTTCCAGCTAACTGCCGTTCTGCTTACCGCAACTTCACCTACCGCCCCGACTACAGCCTCATCAACGACGGTTTTCGGGTGGTGTGCGGTGCTGGGAGGACTCTGTAACCCTTATTCTCTTTTTACCCTTTTTTACCCTTTTTTACTTTTTCTCTTTTTCTCTTTTTCCCGCCTAGCGGCGGGTCGATTTTTTTTTGAGATTTTCTAGGGTGCGTCCCAGGCAGCTTTTGCCTTTTTGACAGCAGCCCGTAGTTGGGTTGACGACTGTTACCCAACACCCTCGGAACCAAGATTAAATAGGGTTTGCTGAAAAAGTACGGGCGAAGCATTCGGGCAATAACCTATCGGTGAAACCGTAGATTTTTTATCCGAATGCTTCGCCCCTACAGGACGCGGGCCGATGAAGACGCAAGGTTTTGAAGCACGATTCTCTCAAA
>NZ_JASJFG010000970.1:0-5087 GCF_030065375.1 Microcystis sp. M49636_WE2
CTTAAAAATTGATTGTTTTCGCCACGACCCCGGCGACTGTTCGAGTTTTGTCAGGGAGATTATGGTGGTGACCCTTGCTACGAAGCGGTCTTTTCTGACCAAGGTTGGGACGGTCTACCACCTCTCTCAATATACAAGGTTGGGTTGAAGCATGAAACCCAACGCCCGCATGGGTTACGCTACCGCTAACCCATCCTACAAATAATTGTGCCTACCTACTTAACTGATTTGGTATAAGGGGACTCGACAGCTTTTAGCCGATAAATTTAACTTTTCTTAACCTAAGCCTAAACTGGCGAGGGGAGAGGGTTCCGCTATATATTATAAAAAATTGTCATCGTCGATACAGCAAAAAATCTCTTTTGTCCCTCTATAGGTTAGACTATAGTTAGTGATAAGACTTCTTTTGTAGATCTTGCAGGAAATCTCCCATGAGTGCCATAACTTTCTCCACCGCTCCCACCGCTTACTCTATCAGGATGATTAAGGACGAAGTCCGTCAGATGGTAGAACAGGGGGTAGTGAGCAGACACCAACCGATCTACACTCTCTGTCAGTTCATTCCCCCCCGGGAGTGGGTTTGTGTTGAATGTGAACTAGAACGGTGTGACTACCTTCTCAGGGATCAAATTGGTGACTTAATCGCCTCGGAATCTTGGGATAATGATTAAAATCTCCCGTTTGCCGATGGGCAAAAATCGGACTGATCAGAAATTTAGCAGCCTTGTCCACTTTCTTAAACTATTATAATTCAGCCCCGGTTAATTCTGGGGCTGAAACTATGGGGATAGGAAGGGTGTAATTGTTAAGAAAAAAGAAGTTTTGGCAAAATTTTGCCAAGTTAGTTTAAAAGTTGCCCATTGCCAAGGGACGCTATCTCTAACATCCCAGAATTTTCTCTAACTTAAAATCAGTAGTTGGCGCTGTTGTAAAGAACGCACACCAGTTAATCCTAAAGCAACTTGAGCGTCGATTTCTCCCACGCTTAAACGACCATCACAAGCTTGTAAAAAAGCAAATTCTCTTTCCGAGAGATTAACCGGCCGATAATCGTAGTCTAGAACACTTGCACTAGGCCAACCGTAAAGACAGGGATGAACTTCGGCCACTGCATTCTCTAGGACTTGATCCCCGGACCAATCGGCAGTCAGAATCGGTGGTTTAGCGAGGAAAAATTCATAGTGGGTGATTTCCGGGTCTAATAATTCCGTCAAGCGATAACGTTCCCTTTCTCCTAAATTTTGCGCTCTAGCCATCAATTCGGGGGATTTACCCAATAAACGGTCTAATTGCCAGTAGGAAGGGTTAGAAAAGCCAATAAAGGCTAATCCTGACGCATCAATCAGTTGAAAGAGGGTATCGATATTGTAGTCCACTTCCCGGGGGTGAACGTACATATCAGCGAAGGATTCATCGCGATGATTTTCCATTGACCAACGCTCTTTTTCCCGTTTCAAAATGCGATTATTTTCCGGTAGGGAGGCAAAAATCTCTCGGCCGACAGCGACCCCATCTTTATAATCCCCGCGTCGGTCTCCCTGCAAAAGTGCGATCGCAGATTGCATTAACTGGATTTCCCAGCGTCCCAATTGTGCATAGACGAAAATGTGCAGCAGACCACCGGGGGCCAGCTTTTGCGCGAGGGATTGAATACCTTTAATCGGGTCCGGGAGATGGTGCAGCACCCCGACGCAGTTAATTAAATCAAATTCTCCGGGGAGATTAGTGGCCGATTCAAGGGGTAAATGGTGAAAATCCAGAGAACCTCGGTGCTTTGTCGCAACTCCCGAACGATTACAGCGTTCTTTGGCAATTTCTAGAGCTTTTTCGCTGATATCTATAGCGACTACATGAGCGAAAGGGTTGAGAGCGAGCAGATATTCAGTTCCCGCACCAGTACCACAACCTGCATCGAGAATGCGGATATCCTCTCGTTCAGGTTTACGATGACAACAAAAGTTATAGGCAGCAATCCAATTCCAGCGCCAATTGTAACCTGGAGGAGGTTCGTCTAGGAGCGGTTCGGGGGGGAAAGGATAGGTATTGTAGAGACGTTGTACAGCAGTGCGAATAGTAGCGTCGTCGGACATGAAAATTGGCGGAGTTTAGGATAACACTCGATCGATTGTCTCACAGAGGGCAGCGATCGGGAAAGTCAGCCGGGGTTTTTTTGAGTTGGTCGAGGGTAAATGATAAATAATCATTATGACTATCCGGTTCTGTGCCAAAATTAGTTATTATTTCTTTGGTCGATATTTTTTTCTATTCCTTGTCCTACTGTCTCTTAACCCTATCTAAGTTTTACTGGCAATTATTCGAGAGTCATTCTCTAACAATTATCTCAAATATAAGCAAATCTTGCCGATACAAAAAACCATGAGGATTAAGTCTATAAAGCTTATTAATTATCGAGGTGTAGTCAGTTTAAACATCGACTTTCATCGGCAATTAAATGTATTTATAGGAGTTAATGGTGCGGGAAAATCTACCATTTTAGATAGTTTGGCGATTATGCTTTCATGGTTAGTTAAGCGCCTAAAAAATACTAATGCCAGTGGACAACAGATTAGCGAAACCGAGATTAATAATGGTCAGGGGACGGCTATAATTGAAATCACTGGGGTGACGGAAGATAGTCAAGAGATTACTTGGAAAATAGTAAAAACTAGGACTGGATATATCCACGCTGGAGAACGGAGTAATTTTAGCCAATTAAATGAATACACTCAACAAATACAACGACAAATTACTGAACATCAAGGAGAAATTAACTTACCTTTATTTGTTTATTATTCTGTTAATCGAGCAGTGCTGGATATACCATTAAAAATTAAAACAAAACATCAATTTGATTCTCTAAGTGCCTACGAAAATGCTTTAACCAGTGGATCAGATTTTCGCACTTTTTTTGAATGGTTTCGCGAACGTGAAGATTTAGAAAATGAAAATAGAAAATATCAGTATGATCGAATTAAACCGGAAGGTTTTTGTTTTCCCGATCCCCAATTGGAAGCGGTTCGGGAAACGATCGAACGTTTTCTACCCGATTTTACTAATCTTAGCGTCCGTCGTAATCCTTTGAGAATGGAAGTAACAAAAAAGAATAAAATAGTTACTGTTAATCAACTTTCTGATGGAGAAAAATGTCTGATTGCTATGCTGGGAGATTTAGCTCGAAGAATGGCGATTGCTAATCCTCAAAATCCTTATCCCTTAACGGGTACTGGCGTTATTATCATTGACGAAATTGATTTACATTTACATCCTCAATGGCAAAGATTTGTAGTACCTAAATTACTAGAAGTTTTTCCTAACTGTCAATTTTTTATTTCCACCCATTCTCCTAATATTATCACTCATGTTCAACCAGAAAGTTTACACTTCATGGAACAAACAGAAATGGGAATAAAAGTTCATCCCGTGCAGGAGTCCTACGGCAAAAATGTTGATCGAATTTTAGAAGATTTGATGGGATTAGAGACAACTCGTCCCAAGGAAATCGCTGAAGCTTTGAAAGATATATATGAACAAATTTCTCAAAATCAATTAGAGGCAGCTAAAAAGAAAATCAATGATCTCAGAGCTAAAATTCAAGATGATCCAGAATTAATTAAAGCTGAAGTTATTATTCGACGCAAGGAAATTATCGGAAAATGAAGTATATTAGAAAAAGACAAGAACCACCAGAGTTTAAGAATTGGAAAGAGCAAGCTAACTCAGATTGGCAGCCCGACTTTAGAAATTTAGCGGGAAAACCAAAAGAAATACTAATTAAAGCGTTGATGACAGAACAGGGGGAAATATGTTGTTATTGTGAAAATCGATTGATTGATGGTAAATGGCATATAGAACATTTTAAACCTCAAAGTGATCCCACTGTTGATCCCCTAGATTATGCCAATTTGCTATGTTCGTGTCAGGCAAATCTTGAGCTTGGTGAACCTCGGCACTGTGGTAATCTAAAAAATAACTGGTTTGATGAAAATCTCTTAATCTCTCCACTTAATCCCGATTGTGAGTCTCACTTTGCCTTTAACTATGATGGTACAATTAAACCTGCACAAGAAGATGATCAAAAAGCAATTAATACTATCGAAAAGTTGGGATTAAACCTCAATAAAATCAACGACTTTCGTCAGAAAGCCATCGAACCTTTTTTGGATGAGGAGATAGATAATGCTCAATTAAAAGTTTTTGTCAATGGATATTTATGCTTAGATGATCAACAAAGATACAAACCTTTCTGGACAACAATCAAATATTTGTTCAGCGATTTAATTGAATAATCTTTCCTTGACAAAAATACAAGAATTATTATAAAAGTTTGGATAAACCAGAAAAACTATAAAGTCTTATGAAGATTATTCAAGAATTATCTCAAAAGTCAACAATTGATGAGATTCTGTCCAGATAATTGGGGTGGTAGATCAACCTTATCCGAAACAGAGATTGTTGTCGAGAGTCGGAGATAAAAGCAATGAATATCAAGGATACGTTACAGAATGTTGTCCAGTACCTAACAGACAGGGTAAGGGTATCTTAAAAATCCTTGACAAAATGAACTTTATGTGAGTTGCTTACCCAGATGACGATTCAGGCATATTTGATGAGAATTTGCCATCTCAATTGTTAAACAAAAATCGACCAAATGGGTCCAGTTCGTAACTATTCTGATTGACTGGTATCACTTGAAATGCCCACACAATTTGCCAATTGTCAATAGGGTATGATACTAAATCCGTTTTTAATAGTACGATTAACTCCCAAGAATGATAAGGAGTAGCAAAATAAAAATGGTTTTTCGGTCACTCGATTGATTTCACTTGCAGTTCTATTGATTGCTAATCCTGCTACCAAAAAATTGATCGCCCGCAAAGGGAAATCGTTATTCCAGGGATTCTCGAAGATCACCGCCTCCCGATACGGTTTTCCAACCGATCACCAGAAAAATGATTAAAGCAACTATCGCCATAAATAAGCCGATCGGAGTACCGATCAGATCCCGGGCGAATTGTAAACTATAGTTAGTTTTTAGATCGGCATTTCCATCCCAAACTACCGTTTTTTCCGCACCGAGAAATAACAAG
>NZ_JASJFG010000300.1:0-1867 GCF_030065375.1 Microcystis sp. M49636_WE2
AGATGGGTTCGATGTCGTGTTGATAGAGAATAGCGGAGGCAGCCAGAGAGGACATTCGCACTACGGCGCGACTGCCATCGGTAATATTAGCCGCATGAACGCGATTTTTTAGCCAGAGGGCCATTTCTAGCATATGACTGGTATTACCCCCTTTCGGGGGAGTAATCTCGGCTGTAATCAAAAATTCTCGGTCTTGAACCGCGCGTTGTAAACGAGTAGTCATCAATTTATCTAGGTTTTAACCATAAATTTTATAGCAGATTTAGCCCGGAAATGGCTCTTAGGGAAGCAATGATCATCGGGCTGCTTTATACTGGTCGGTGTCAGCACCTGGCTGATATCAGATAAGTTAACTGGCAGGAAAAATTTTTTAATGTAGTATAATACACGGACAGTTTAACCAAATCCGTTTACAAGTGTAAAGGACAACGGATTCGATCGAGCGATCATGCAAACTCTTCCTCCTCCTACTAAAGACAAAGACGCAATCATGACCCATCCCCTTAAAATCGTCGCTTTAGGAGATAGCCTTGTGTATGGCTATGGCGACCCCGTGGGTGGCGGTTGGGCCGAGCGCCTACGTCGTTTGTGGATGGAAAGTGCCGGTCATACCCTGTATAATTTGGGTATTCGCGGCGATCGAGTGGTACAAGTGTCCGAACGCTTAGAACAGGAATTTCGTCTCAGGGGGGAAATTCGCAATCGTCTTCCTGACCTGATTCTTCTCTCCGTCGGTGTTAATGATACAGCCCGTTTAGGCCGGCCCGATGGTCGCACTTATACCGATCACGATCTTTTTCAAACTCAAATTGAACATTTACTGGGCCGGGCCCGTTCTCTTTGCCCGGTTTTGTTTATAGGTATGATTCCCGTGGATGAGCGGAAAATGCCCTTTTTAGATTGTTTTTACTTCAACCATCGCGATCAGTATCGTTTTAAAGAAACCACTAAACAAGCTTGTCTAGAGCAAAATATTCCCTATCTCGATTTATTTGATCTCTGGATGAACCGGGGTGATCTGTGGTGTCAAGAAAGATTAATGCAAGATGGACTTCATCCCAATGTCCAGGGCTATCAATCAATTTTAGAGGATATTTTAAACTGGTCGCCCCTCACCTCCTTTGTCGGTGTGGATGGTTTTATTCAACCGTTTACAGGAATTGTAGAAAAGTGATGTCCTCTGTTATCAGTGGATCTAGCGGTGCTACGGAAACGAGAAGATCCGGTAATATAACTGAACTTACCCCATACATACCTAATACAATGCTGAACAGACAATTGCGCTACTCGTTCAAAATGTAGTAAATTGAGGGGCAAAATTTCCCAATCATTGCTCTGAATTTGTGACTCAATAAATTCTCGAAAAGGTGAATCAAAAGTTAATTTTCCCAGACTATATTTGATCGTCATTTTACCAAAACTACCTTAACTAAGATAAACTAGATTTTCTCTTTCATTAATCATAATTTTATGGTTGTCTCTCCATTGTTTATTATTAGTGACATACCAAAGAAATACATGACTATCTATTAAAACTTTGAGCATAATTATTGATAATCTTCAAAATCAGTTAAAGGGGCATCAAAATCATCGGCTATCCAAAATTTTCCCGCAGCACTTCTCGGTTGAAGCGGTGGTTTCTTGGCTAACTTTACAGGACTTAATTTAACTACAGGTTCATTATTTTCTGTGATGATAATTTCTTCACCTTCAAGTCCAGCTTCCCATAACTCATTAAGTTGATTTTTGGCTTGTTTTAATTCAACTGTAGTCATTAGTTTACCTCACTGATTAACAACACAAACATTAGTTTAATCTCAATCAAGAAAAGCGATGGATTAAGTTATATCTAGGGTTTGCTGAATAA
>NZ_JASJFG010000392.1:0-3168 GCF_030065375.1 Microcystis sp. M49636_WE2
ACTCGATTGTCTATCTTTTGGTATTAACCTGTTGATGCCTTAAGTCCTTCCCTATATGGATTTCAGATACTTTTGAGCGTAGGCGCTCTCATCGAATTTTATTTTAAGTTAATTATTTGCATAACAATTCCCGAAGAGCCAGGATTTCTAGCAAGGAAGAACTAAAAAGGGAGATAGAAACCTGGCAAAAAGAACGTAATCAGACTGCATCTACAGTAATATGGACGTTTACGACCAGCGATGCTAGGGTCAAGCTGAAACATCTTTATCCAGTTTTTGAGGAGGAGGAATCGGGAGAATCTATTGCACCAAATTAGCTGAAACAATCCACTAGAGTGGATCAGATTTATGTGAAATGACTATATTCTTTGAATACCGATCAATTATCTCCTCGCGTAGCGACATTTTTAAATCTTTCTTGGGCAGCAGAAAAAGCCTCTTTCATAACCCTTTGAATCCTCTTAGGATCGGGTTTTTTACCCCCCATTAAATCGCCAAAATAGACACAAGCGCCCTCTCCTAGGGCCCAGGTATAGGCAGCGGACCAAGAAGCGGCGATGACACTGCCAAAACCGGGGATAAATTTCACCAATTCCCGACCGATGGCCTGGGCCAAAAAGCCGCCAGCGATCGCACTGACGACTCCACCGGCTTGGGATGGGGTTAAGACTTGACCGTATAATTTGCCTAAAACCCCCACCATTGACACTTGTAGGGCGGTTAACACGGGCATAGTCGCTAAGGGTAAGGGAATCGCCGCCAAGGTTGCCGCTATGACGGAAAAGGCTAACATATAGCGTCGGGCCACGTCCCGATAGAGATTGCCTAATTTATTGCTGGTTTCCCGATCTAAAAGTTGGTGGATGGTGTTAGCCTCGGCTTTTGGCAATAAATCAGCTAAATTGTCTCTAAATGCCTCTAAACCGTAAAAAACGGGGTTGTAACCGTCTTCCTCTAGGGTAAAGTCTATTAGCACAGAATTGTCATATAAATCCTTAAAAGTTTCTTTAATTTCTTGATAGGCGCGATTGATATTCTCGCAATCGGGAGGATAAGGGGGATGATCGGCGGTATTAGGAGTATAAAGCTGATGAAGGCAGGTTACAGCCAGTAAACAGGGGATTTTAGGGTATTTTTGCCGCAGTTGTCTGGTAATTTCCAGAAGGCTATCGGTGGCAAAATCATCAATTTTTACCGTCACGATAAAAACTTGGGCGCGTCCCGTGTTTTCGGCTAAATCTGCTAATAATTCCGCGATTACCCTGTCTGTGTGTTGATAGGCATCCCCTAACCCCACCGTATCGGTAAAAATCAACAGGGGTAAGTCTTCCGCGGGGTAGGTGTAGCGCTGGGTGTTTTGGGTGTGGGGACGGAAACCTTGCCCGACGATTTCCGCCGAAACTCCCGTTATTCCCCGAATAATCGAACTTTTTCCCGTTTGCGGTTTGCCGATTAACAGCGCCTCGGTGGTGGGTAATTCTTGACGGACTTTTTCTAAAATTTCCGCCACTTGAGTGTCACTAACACTAAACCATTGCAGGACAGTATTAGTCAACTGGTCGATGGGGAGTCTTTTCATCACTTCCCCCGTGAGACTATTCCAAGTATTGACCAAAGAATCAATGGGCAGTTTATCAGTCATGGGGATTAGAAGGGTTTATGATAACTAAAATAGAGATTTTCAGCGATAGAATCAGACGATGACAAAAGCCGCAATTAGTCCGCAAGATTTATCATGGCCTTTTTGGCCAATTGTACCACTTTATCCCTACGGTCAAAGACGGACAATTCGCCAAGAAGTGGTGAAAGATACGCTCTGGACATTTGAGCAATTGCAGGGTATTTTCTATGTGGTTGTGCCGATTCGCATGACGGTAATTAAGTTAGCATCCGGGGGTTTATTTGTTTATGCACCAGTGGCCCCGACTCCTGAATGTATTCGCTTAATGCGTGAGTTGGAAAGTGAACACGGGGAAGTTAAATATATTATTTTACCGACGATTTCTGGCATTGAACATAAGGTTTTTGTCGGTCCTTTTGCCCGTTATTTTCCTAAGGCTATAGTTTATGTTGCTCCTAATCAATGGAGTTTTCCTCTTAATTTACCTTTGAGTTGGTTGGGTTTACCGGCAAAACGAACAGAAATTTTACCTGCTGACTCGGCAACCACTCCTTTTGGAAAAGATTTTAGTTATGAAATTTTACCCGCAATTGATCTGAATGTGGGATACTTCTCGGAAGTGGCTTTTTTTCATCACTACTCTCAAACTCTGCTGCTGACTGATGGCATTATTTCTATCCCAGAAAATCCCCCCGCTATTTTAGAATTAGACCCCTATCCGCTGCTGTTTCACGCTAAAAATAGTGCTAAGGATCTGGTAGAGGATACCCCAGAAAATCGCCGTCGGGGTTGGCAGAGAATTTGTCTTTTTGCTCTTTATTTTCAACCTCCTGTTTTAGCTGTTCCCAATTGGATTAAGGTGTTCAGAGATGCTTTTACTGCTCAGGAAAGGAGTAAAAAAGCCTATTTTGGTTTATTCCCTTTTCAATGGGGTGATGATTGGCAAAAGACTTTTTTAAATTTGCGTCGCGAGGGGAGGTTAATAGTAGCGCCAATTTTGCAAACTTTGATTCTTAATCGCAATACTGACGAGGTGAGTCAATGGGTTGATAGAATTTGCCAATGGCCGATTAAACAGGTTATTCCTTGTCATTTTGCTAGTCCGATTCAAGCTGATAGTCAAGAGTGTCACCAGGCTTTTTCTTTCTTGTCAAAAAATCCTTATTTACCTAAAGATGACTTGGAATGTTTAGAAAGTATTGATAGTTTTTTAGTGCGCTGGCGATTGACTCCTCCTCCTGATAAAAAATTGTAATTTATGGCTAAGAACTGCTATAATATAGGCGGTTGTTAGTTGATTGCTAATCAAGGTCATGCAAATTCCCGAAAATCCCAGTAATGATGACATCAGAGCGGCGTTGATTCAATTGCGAGAAGAACTTGGTCAAAAAGTTGACCGCTTAGATTATAAATTTGATGCCTATCAAAAAGGTACAGATGGTATGGTGAGAATGGCTACTACTATCATCATTGCCACCGCTTCTGTGGTGGTTTTATCTAGTCTTAGTCCTGCGGTGACAGCAATTATCACCGCTTTATATTCTGCT
>NZ_JASJFG010000445.1:0-4980 GCF_030065375.1 Microcystis sp. M49636_WE2
CCAGACGGCCATTTGCCGTTGAGATAAATTTCCCTCCTGACTAAGTTGGTAGAGCAAGTTTCTTTGTTCTATGTTAAGATGTTGAGGGCTTCGTTTTTGGGTCTGATTTGTTTTTGTTAATGATCAGACAGTACCTGATGAGCCTTTCTTTGTCAACTCTTGAGGTTGATGCGTTTCATTTTTGAATTGGCGTTATTAGCCATGATGAGCGCTATTTTCATCTAGCCGATCATATTATTAAGCTCGATTATGGTGCTGTGGAATCGGAACAGACTGTTCAACAATCAGGTTCTCTCTAAATTAACCCACCAGTTTCTTACTCACTATGTCAGATAGTTCCTCCTTCCAAAAACTTAACAAACAGCCCGCAATTAGCTGGGCATTGGGATTACTAGCTTTATTTTTAGCCATTGGTGGTATTGTTCTCGCCTATCGTCAGTTTGGGCATACCCCCCACCGGGATAGTTCCCGTCCGCTGCCTGTAGCCGTGGAACAGACGGATCTAACGATCATCGTTTCCGCTAATGGCACTGTGGAACCGGAAAAAGTGGTTAATGTTAGCCCTAAAACAGCAGGAATTTTGAAGGAACTGCTAGTAGATGAGGGTTATACTGTCAAAAAAGGACAGATAATTGCTAAAATGGACGATTCTGATTGGCAGGGTCAATTATTAGAATCCCAGGGCAAACTAGCGGCAGCCCAAGCTAATCTCCGCAAACTAATCGCCGGTAATCGTCCCCAAGAAATCGCTCAGGCCCAAGCGAAATTGGAACAACTAGAAGCCAACCTACAAAAGCTGATGGCCGGTAATCGTTCTCAGGAAATTGCCCAAGAAAAAGCTCGTTTAGAAGGTTTAAAAGCCATTTTCAAAAAATCTGATGATGAATATCGTCGCAATCAGCTACTTTTCAACGAAGGAGCCATATCTCAACAGACTTTAAACGAAAAACTGGCAACTAGGGATAGCGCCCAGGCTGCCGTGATTGAATCCCAAGAAAAGCTATCTCTCCTTAAAGAAGGAACTCGCTCGGAAGAAATTGCTCAAGCAAAGGCGGAAGTGAGAAATCAACAACAGGTCTTAGACCTTCTCCAAGCAGGAACAAGACAGGAGGAAATCGATCAAGCACGGGCGGAGGTGACTACTGCTCAGGGTTCTCTACAAAATGTCAAAACTCAGATTGAGGATACCATCATCAAAGCACCCTTTGACGGGGTGGTTACTTTTGTCTACGCTGAACCGGGGGCTTTTGTGGCTCCTACTACGACCGGCAGTTCCGTATCTTCGGCCACTTCTTCCTCGATTTTATCCCTGGTTTCACAAAATGAAGTGGTCAGCAATGTAGCAGAAAAAAACATTGATAAGATCCGGGTTGGGCAAAAGGTGACGATTACAGCCGATGCTTATCCCGATAAAATCTTCCATGGACGAGTCTCTCTGATTGCCACCCAGGCAACGGTAGAACAAAATGTCACCAGTTTTGAAGTGAAAGTGACCCTAGAAGAAAAGGCGGCCAGGGAATTAAAGGCGGGAATGAATGTTTCTACCGATTTCCAAGTCGGCCAACTGAAAAACGCTTTAACCGTGCCAACTATTGCCGTTACCCGTCAGAACGAGCAAACTGGTGTTTTTGTTGGCGCACCTAACCAACCACCCCGATTTGTCCCCATTACCACTGGCGTTACTATCGGCAATCGTACCGAAGTTAAAAGCGGACTCGATGGCTCCGAACATATCTTAATTAATCCACCCTCGGACACCCGACCAAGGCAAGGTTTTTCTTGGCAAAGTCTCTTTGGTGGTGGGGGGAACGAACCTGCTGCCGGTGGCCCTCCCCCCGGGGCCCCACCACAGGGAGCCTCACCCCCCCCAAGTGGGCCGCTCTAATCATTCCTATTGTCAACCTTGGCAGATGTTTTCAGCGGAAGGATTGACGTTGTATGATCAGTAGGCTTGTTGACAATCCCCGAAGCGCTCAGGCGAGGGATTCTTGAAGCTCATCACCGCGCTTTCTGGTTTCCCCTACTCACGTCTTACACGATTATGTCCTATCCGAACCTACTAGAATATCACTTGTTATCTAGTTGTCCACTTGTGGATAGCTCTCCAAGCGTTTTGGTCTTTCAACCAAGATTCGGGTATGCCCTACCCTATCTGCCTTACGGCAAAATGTTTTTAGTTTATTTCAGTCTTGGAAAAGACTTACTCCCCTGTTTTAAGAGTTTTCGGGTGGCTCTTGTCTTCTTTTTTCTCCTCAAAAGTGCCGTACTATTGCAACGGGATTTCCACGATGTGAGCGGCATTTCAACCTGTTGACTCTTGGATTTTAACACAACTGTTTAGAGTTGTGCTTCGTGTCACTGAGCCTTGACATTGAGCCTGTCGAAATGTGTCGAAATGTGTCGAAATGTGGACACTGAGCCTGTCGAAGTGCTGTTCTATATTGGTCGGCTTTTCATCTCCGAGGTAAAACCGAGGGTTTCTCCAAGCCGACATTTAAGGTAAATGCAATACAGATCACAGTCTATTGTTTGATGGATATCCCCTCTCTACTCCACAGGGCAGAAAAGGCCCTACTCCCCATCTTTTCGGAAATTGACGCACAGGTCAAGGAAAATCTCCGTCAAGTCCTCGCTGCTTTCCGTGCAAACCGCGTCGGGGTGCATCATTTTGCTAGTGTTAGCGGTTATGGTCATGATGACTTGGGACGGGATACTTTAGATCAAGTGTTCGCCCAAGCCCTGGGGGCCGAAAAGGCAGCGGTGCGAGTACAATTTGTTTCAGGAACCCATGCGATCGCCTGTGCCTTGTATGGGGTTCTTCGACCGGGGGATGAGATGTTAGCGGTAGCGGGTGCGCCCTACGATACCCTAGAGGAAGTAATCGGGATTAGGGGCAGTGGTCAAGGCTCTTTAAAAGATTTTGGCGTTAGTTATCGGCAATTAGAGCTAGATTCTACCGGTGCGATCGATTGGTTGTCCTTGGCAACAGCAGTTAAACCCCAAACCCGTTTAGTACATATTCAAAGATCCTGCGGTTATTCGTGGCGATCGAGTTTGTCTATTGACGAAATCGAGAGAATTGTCCGTATAGTTAAACAACAAAACCCGAATACGGTCTGTTTTGTCGATAATTGCTATGGAGAATTTATCAACACCCAAGAACCCACCGATGTGGGGGCAGATCTGATGGCCGGTTCTCTAATTAAAAACCCCGGAGGTACAATTGTCACGGCCGGGGGATACATAGCAGGTAAAGCGGAATTAGTGGAAATGGCCTGCTATCGTCTGACAGCACCGGGGATCGGTGGGGAGGGAGGAGCAACTTTTGACCAAAATCGTCTTCTTTATCAGGGATTGTTTCTAGCGCCGCAAATGGTGGGAGAAGCGATGAAAGGCAGTCATTTAATTGCCTATGTGGGCGATAAGTTGGGTTATCCGGTCAATCCCGCTCCTTTTGTGCCTCGACGCGATATTATTCAAGCGATTAAACTCGGTTCCCCCGATAAGCTGATTGCCTTCTGTAAAGCCATTCAAGCCTATTCTCCCATCGGTTCCTACTTAGACCCCGTTCCTGCCCAAATGCCGGGCTATGAGAGCCAAGTAGTGATGGCTGGTGGCACGTTTATCGATGGTAGCACCTCGGAATTCTCTGCCGATGGACCCCTGCGGGAACCCTATATCGTTTTTTGTCAGGGGGGAACCCATTGGACCCATATTTCCCTGGCCCTAGAACAAGCGATCGCCGCTTTAATGAATGGTTCTTCTCACCTTCCTTCTCTCCCTTAGTTAAAGTCCTAACTTCCTGTCTTTGTGGTTAACAAAAAGGGAACAGTCAAGGAGCAAAAGTGCCATTAATAGAGGCTTTCAACATTAGTATTTACGCTCTCTTGGGTTTGGTGGGTAAAATGTATTCTTGAGATATAATTCTGCTGGCGAGCGAGTGGCACGAACCACAAAGACACAAAGGACACAAAGATCGGTCGCTCCTATATAAGTTAAACTTATCACACAAAGAATAAGAGAGTCGTATTTATTCCTTTTTTATTTTTGTTAAGGACTTATTGATTGATTTAGGCTCTTTTTTTGGGTAATTCCTAATTTTTAAGATCAATGTAGATTGACAAAAATGAGATGCACCCAGTTTCCAACTTGTCTAACTCGATGCCGGACGGGAAAATAAGCACAAATCTAACTATACTCATTAGAATATAAATATCAACGACCACGATTAAAAACTCTTATGCGGGTAACTATAAAATCGGCCTTGAGTGACAGTCATATCAATGCTAATCAAAGCAGCAGTCAACGTCAACTGATGCTCTCGATCGCCGCCACCAGTGAACAGATCAACACAAATTTACCGATTAATCTTTGTTTAGTTCTCGATCATAGCGGTTCTATGCAGGGAAAACCCCTAGAAACGGTCAAAAAAGCGGCTTTAAGTTTAATAGAATCCCTCGGTATTAATGATCGTCTCTCGGTGATAGCTTTCGATCATCGCGCTAAAGTTATTCTTCCCTCCCAATCGCGACAGGATGATCTGACCTTAATTCGCTCAAAAATTAAACAGTTACAAGCGGGAGGAGGCACGGCGATCGATGAAGGGATAAAATTAGGTATTCAAGAAAGTTCTACCGGCAGCAAAGGTTATGTGTCTCATATTTTTCTGCTTACCGATGGTGAAAATGAACACGGAAACAATCAACGCTGTTTAAAATTAGCCGCAGTAGCGGCTGAGTACGGTATCACCTTAAATACCTTCGGTTTTGGCGATCATTGGAATCAAGATATCCTAGAAAAAATTGCCGATATCGCCGGCGGAAGTTTATCCTATATCGAAAGACCCGAACAGGCTTTAATTGAATTTACTCGTCTGTTTAACCGTCTGCAATCTGTGCGGTTAACTAACGCTTTCCTGCAATTAGAATTAGATGCTCGGACTCATTTAGCCGACTTAAAACCCATCGCCCAAGTTGCCCC
>NZ_JASJFG010000164.1:0-1483 GCF_030065375.1 Microcystis sp. M49636_WE2
TGTGATCTACGGATGAGGTGTAATAGCGAGAATGGTGATTTCCCCCGAATGAGGTCCATAGCACCAGAAAATTCGATAGGCTCCCGGTGTATTCTGTTGGGCGTAGGCTTCAAAAACCTTCTGTGTTGCATCATAAGGGTTATCGAGGGAATTAAATTCGTGGGTTTTTAGTCCCGGATGTCTTGGGTTTGTACTGAGGAGCTTGAGGGCTTTTGTTACCTGTTTGTAGAGACCCTCTTGTTTCGATGCTTTTGTCCTACCTTGAGCTAGGCGAGTCTTTTGAGCCTGTTCCGCTTCTGCTCGCAATTCAGATAGAGTATTTCGAGCTTCCTGTGTCTGTCGTAAAGAGAAATTTAATTACTCCTCGACTTCTTCAGGAATAGATTCAGCTAACTTAAGCATAGCGCCTAAATCGACTGTTTCTTCAGCGAAATTTCCTGTGCGGGCTTCTGCGAGTCCCCGTTTGAGCGACTCGCGGACCCTAGGATTCTGAAATACCCATAGCTCTTGCTCTGGAATCGCAACCATGGGAACCAAAAGAAGTTCCCCGCTTGCATTCATCAGTATTCGATAGTGACGGTTGCTACATTGAGTCCCAAGGCTAATCCGTCCCCAAGCATCAGCCTGAATATCTTCTTTAATGAGCGAAAAATTCTGATACTCCATCACGTCTCCTCCTCTCTTCATATACTTATTCTAGATAAGTTACCCAATTTGGGCAATAGGGTTATGTCCATTTAGCTTCTCACTATCTAAAGAAAACAGGTTAAACTTGTTCGGGCTGGAGCCTTGACAACAAACCCAGTTTGTAGTTGCGCTCCCTTCGCTAAATTCTCTCCCCTTTCCTTGTAGGATAGGGTTCAGGGGAGAGGTCAATAATTAAGAATCCAATGCGATCGCAATATCTGGTAATGATCAAGTATAATAATAAATATAAAGACCAAATTATTCATCTACCGTTAACTTAATCAAAGCCAAATGAACTTATTAAAACAATCGGACATTCAAGAAAATCCCACAACACTTTACGAACAAGATCTTCAGTTGTGGATTGAGCAAACTATTCATCAATTACAGAATCGACAGTTTGAACAACTGGATATAGAAAACTTAATTGAGGAGTTAAAAGATTTGGGTAAGTCAGAGAAACGCGCCTTAGAGAGCAACTTAATGGTCCTGTTGATTCACTTACTCAAATTAAAGATACAGCATGATGCTCCTGAGACAATGAAAGCAAGTTGGTATAACTCAGTAGATGAGCATCGCCAGCGCGTTCAAGATGATTTACTTAAGACTCCCTCTCTTAAATCTTATCTCTTAATCTCCATCACACAAGCCTATTCCAGCGCTCGTAAAGTCGCCATCAAACAGGGTAAACGCGCTCAATTTGGTATTCGTATTCCCCAAGAAAGTGAGTATCCCCTCGCTTGTCCTTTCACACCTGAACAGATTCTAAATGAGGACTTTTACGGGTAAAAACGAA
>NZ_JASJFG010000394.1:0-8268 GCF_030065375.1 Microcystis sp. M49636_WE2
AATGGGATCAAAAGCTTTGGTTAAACCAACTTCACGAAACTTATTAAATAGAGGTAAAATTGATTCATCATCACCCCCTTGAGATTCAAACATTCCGATATATTGTTTGGGGTTAACCGAGGCGAGAATTGTGCCTAGATTTCCCGTAATTTCTTGGGCATTAATACCAGAAACAGGGGGAGTACCGATGACGATTCCCACCGCAGAAGAAGCTAATTCTTTTACCTCCTGGGGATCGGCGGATTTCAGGTCTAGAGTTTCTACAGCTAAACCAGTTTTAGTAATACCTTTAGCAATGGATTGACAGAGGCGATCGCTATAACCATAATCGGAAATATAGAAAACAGCGACGGTTTTTTCTGCCTTAGTTTGTGCTTGACTCCAATCACGATAATGGGTCAATAATTCAGTAACATTATGTTTTAATACCGGTCCATGACCATTAGCCACGAGATTAATATTACCCAGGGGTTCCATCCGTTTCATCGCCGCTAGTACGGAACGAGCATTAGGAGCCATTAAACATTCATAATAGAAACGATAATCCGGTTCAATAGCACTTAATTGCTCATCGTAAAGATCATCGGAACAGTAGTGCATTCCAAAAGCATCACAGGTAAATAAAATTCCCGAACCGTGATCGTAGGTAAAAATAGTATCGGGCCAGTGTAAATTAGGAGCGTTAACAAATTCGAGAATGTGACCATTGCCTAGGTCTAACCGATCACCATTTTTGACCAGTTGACGTTGAAAGGGATGATGAACTAAATTCTCTAAAAACTGAATTGCCACTTTCGACCCAACGACGGTAATATTGGGAGCGAGTTGCAGCAGATCTCTGACTAAACCACTGTGATCAGGTTCGGTATGACTGATAATTAAATAATCGATTTCTTGGGGGTTAATTAATCCGTTGAGACTATCAAAATATAGTTGACGGAATTTTTCGTGAGAGGTATCCACAAGGGCGATTTTTTCCCCACGAATCAGATAGGAGTTATAAGTCGTACCGTTTTGTAATCCGAATTCAATATCGAAGCGATCGCGCTCCCAATCGAGGGAACGAATAGCGGTAGTGTCTGCGGTGAGATCGGCCACCTGCACGGTGAGACGTTTTGTTTTGACTGGTGTAGCAACCATCGAACCTCTCCTTATTGTTAAGTTTTTTATACTTTGTCTCTATTGTGCCACGAGGAAATAGGTATGGAGATTTATTTTCCCATAATTACTGATCACAGTTATCTTAATGGTCAGGTGGGAGTCGATCGTCGATACCGAATTAGCTTATACTTCATATTTATGAGAAACGCTCTCTATGTAGGTTCTGCTGAATAAATCTAAAAACCTTGTTGGATAAGGTTTTTAGACTTTTTTCCCCCCAAAAAGTGCCGACCATTGGAGTGATCGGGGAAAAATTCAGTTACTTTTTCTCTGAAAATTAGGTAATTGACCACCTAAAAATGGGTAAAACCCCACACCCCACACCCTACACCCTACACCCCACACCCCACACCCTACCCCCACGAAAAACTTTTTGCCGCAAACCCTATGTATCTGTGTGGAGAAATGGGGATTATACATTCCAGTCAAGGTGAACTACTTCCTATTTCACGGGGGATTGCCTCAAAACGGACTTACACCCAGTTTTTGGTCTTACATCCCCGACCTGGACAGTATCTCTGGTTCCTATTTGGATAAAGTATCGTCAGGTGAGCATTGCCCACCCTACTACTATTTATTGAATTTTAACATTTAATTTATAGGTGGCATTGCCGCGAGTTCCCCCTACAATTATTTCATAATTTCCAGTAGCAGGTAATTTTAAACTAGATTGGGTAGCTTCTGTTTTCAATATTTCCCCATTCGGTGCAATCACATCAAATACGGCATTATTTTCTAACGATGTAATTTTAACATCCATTCTCTGTCCTTGATTGGCTCTTAATAAATAAATATTTCGACTCCCTCGCACAACCGATTGATTAACAGTGGCGCTATTAGTTCCGGGTGCAAACCGGATTTGAGAAACTAAACAAGGTTGTTTTTGATAAACCACTCGTCCCGTATTCAAAGAATCTGAAGTTAACGTCCAGATTTCTTGAGTTTTTTGGGTGTCTAACTCAATTTTTGTCGTGATATTTAAGTTTAACTGATTCCCCTTTTTTGTTCCTTGTAAGGTTTGATTATAGGAAGTATAATAAGATTCTTGTTCGTTCTGAATCGTAGCTTCTACCCGACCCGTGACTTGATTTCCCTGAATATAAATCCTCGCCGTAGAATCCAGACCATCATTAGTAGCAACCGAAAAACAATAACCTTGAATCGAAGAGCCACTGGGAGCTTGAACAACTTGTAGGGGGAAATGATTGGCCATACCTGGCGTAACATTCAGTAAACTGGCAAAAATGACTACACATTCTAATAATTTCATCATAATCATGACCATTCAAAGTTTTCACTAATGGTAAACTAATTATCGCCCCAGCCGCCATACCTGCAATTCCCCCTTGACAAAAAGCCATAAAATCAAACCCCGCAAAAACAGTTTTTGGGACAATATGTGTATTCCCTTGCTGAATTTGGCTCTGTTAAGTAATACTAAATCCTGTTTAGAAGGTATAGGGGAGTGGGAATTATGAATTATGAATTATGAATTATGAATTAGGGAGAGGGGAGACCAACTCGTGCGCGACGTTCGGCGAAGACTTCGGCGTGAGCTTTTGTCGAACGCTCAGTCGATCCGTTGCGGGGGGAAGTAGGGAGAGGGGAGAGGAGATATTATTGAACCACAAAGGCACAAAGGTCACGAAGGTTGAAGAACCACAAAGGCACAAAGGACACAAAGGGAATTAACCACAAAGGCACAAAGGTCACGAAGGTTGAAGAACCACAAACCCTACTTATCAGAGAAAAGTTAGAACTTGTCGTAAAGTGAAAGAGAGAACTATTTTGCTTATCTAGATCACCGACGGTCAAATTTCCCTTGACTGAATCGGTGATGGGCAGAGATTGTAACAAAAATTATCGATTTCTTGACAAAAAACACCGCTCATGCTATCAACCGAACCTAAAATCAGCAATTCCGGACAAAAATATTTAGCCTATCAAGATTGTCTATCCCCGAATCAAACCCTGTTCCCCCTGACAGCCAAGGTTAATAACCGCGATTGTCTAGAAATCGGTGGTTGTGATGTGACCACCCTAGTGGAACGTTTCGGTTCACCCCTGTATATTGTCGATGAAGTCACCCTCCGCACTGCCTGTCGTCAATATCTGCAAGGTTTCCAGACACATTATCCCGGAGAATCTAGGGTAATTTATGCCTCGAAAGCGTGGAATTGCCTGGCCGTATCGGCCGTGGTCGCTAGGGAGGGATTAGGTTTCGATGTGGTGTCGGCCGGAGAAATTCACACGGTGTTAACCGCTTTAGACCAGATCAATAAAACCGATGTGCCGATATACTTTCATGGTAATAACAAATCGATCGCCGAGTTAGAATATGCGATCGAGCATAACTGCATTATTATCGTTGATAACTGGCTAGAGTTAGAAAATCTGGTTAAATTAGGCGAAAACCGCCCTGATACCCCTATTCCGATGCTGTTGCGGTTAACCCCCGGCATCGAGTGCCACACCCACGAATATATTCGCACGGGTCACTTAGACAGTAAATTTGGTTTTGACCCCCATCAAATCGAAACGGTATTTGACTATGTTTTAGCTCATCCGGTGCTGAATTGTCTGGGTTTACACGCTCACATCGGTTCCCAGATTTTTGAACGTCAACCCCACCAAGACTTAGCCGCTGTGCTGGCAGATTGGTTTAAATTAGGTTTAGAACGGGGATTACCCCTAGAGCAATTAAACGTCGGTGGTGGTTTAGGGATTCGCTACCTGGAAAGTGATGACCCCCCAAGTATCGAGGAATGGGTGCAAGCGGTGTCCTTAGCAGTGGCTAAAGCTTGTCAGGAAAGAGGTATCGCTTATCCCCTGCTCATTGCCGAACCGGGACGCTCTCTGATTGCCACCGCTTGCGTAACGGCCTATACAGTGGGTAATCGCAAAGAAATCCCTGAAATCCGCACCTATATCGCCGTCGATGGCGGAATGTCCGATAATCCCCGACCGATTACCTATCAATCGGTTTACCGGGCCGTGGTCGCCAATAAAATGAGTCAAGAATGTCAGGAATTGGTGACAATAGCTGGAAAACATTGTGAATCTGGCGATATTCTAATTAAGGATATTACGCTACCGAAAACCAACCCGGGGGATATTTTAGTGGTTTTAGCCACGGGGGCCTATAACTACAGTATGGCTTCTAATTACAACCGCTTACCCCGTCCGGCGGCGGTAATTGTCCACAACGGAGAAGCTAATCTGATCCTTGAACGGGAAAATCTGGCGGATTTGCTGCGTCAAGACCGCTTACCCAATCGACTCTCCTTGATATAAACCTCATCGCTATCGTCCCCCATGTCGGGTTTTTTTCTGGACCCTCGCCGGTTATTGTCCTGGATTCTCAGCCATGGTCTGTCAGTCCTAGACTTTGGGTTAGTTCTCCTCCTTACCTATATGCTGCTGCTAATTATCGGCGAGCGGCGTACCTTTTGGATGGTGCGAGGACTAATCTACTTAATGCTGGCCTCGGTGATTAGCGATGCCCTAGGATTGCGCTTGCTGGGGTTAGTCCTAGAAAAATTGATTTTAGGGGCAGCGGTGGCCATCGCTGTGATTTTTCAGTCGGAATTCCGCCGTTTTTTAGAATTATTGGGCAAAGGTCAAGTGTGGGAATTATTTAAAAAAAGTTCCCCCACTCCCAAGACCGATAATGTCATTGATGAGTTAGTGGACGCGGTGAAGGATCTATCTCAAAATCGCACCGGTGCGCTGATGGTATTAGAAACCAGTGGCAATCTCGACACCAAGGTGTTTGTCAATCCGGGGGTGACGCTCAATGGCCAAGTATCTAAGGAATTAATTCAAACTATTTTTCAAACTAAAACTTTACTGCACGATGGGGCCGTATTTATTCGGGGCGATCGAGTGGTGGCCGCTGGTGTTATTCTACCCTTATCGGAGCGCAGTACCTCTAGGCAATTAGGCACCCGTCATCGGGCGGCCATGGGCATTACCGAAAGGCTAGATAATTGTTTATGTATTGTGGTTTCTGAGGAAACTGGCTCGATTTCCCTCGCGTCGGGGGGTAATTTGGATCGGCCCTTAACCAGTAGTAAACTAAAAGAGCTTCTCGAAGCGAAGTTTTCTCCGTCGGGAGAGGGGGAAGTGGTCGCACCGAGTTGGGGACGTTTAGGGCGTACAATTGGCTTAAAAGGTCGTCTAATCTTAGAAAAGTTCTCCCGTTCGCCCAGCGCAACCCCCAAAGATAGAAAATGACTCTTAAACCGAGCTTGTCACCAGAATTACCTACGGATTTAGATAAAAACCGTTTGCCTCAGCACGTCGCAGTGATTATGGATGGGAACGGTCGTTGGGCGAAAAGTCGTGGTTTACCGCGGATTATGGGCCATCAACGGGGAGTAGATGCACTAAAGGACTTGCTGCGCTGTTGTCGTGACTGGGGGATTCCCGCTTTAACCGCTTATGCTTTTTCGACGGAAAATTGGGGTCGTCCCCTAGAAGAAGTAGAGTTTTTAATGACTCTATTCGAGCGGGTTTTGCGGCGCGAATTAGAGGAAATGATGCAGGAAAATGTTAAAATTCGCTTTATTGGTAATTTATCAGCCTTGCCAGAGTCTTTAAGACGGGAAATTGCTAAATCTCAAGCAGAAACTAGCAAAAATTCCGGTATTCAATTTACGGTAGCTACTAATTATGGTGGCCGAGAGGAAATCGTACAAGCTTGTCAGGCGATCGCTCGTCAGGTGCAACAGGGTTTAATCTCCCCAGAAGCGATCGATGAATCTCTCTTTGAACAGTATCTTTATACTGCTGGGATTCCTAACCCAGACCTGTTAATTCGCAGTAGTGGGGAAATGCGAATTAGTAATTTTTTACTCTGGCAAATGGCCTACGCGGAAATCTACGTTACTGACACCCTCTGGCCCGATTTTGATCGAGTGCAATTTCACCGCGCTTTAAAAGATTATCAGGGTCGTCATCGTCGTTTTGGCAAATTATAAGGGCCGCAGCCCAAATTGATCAAAATAGCCACTGTAGGGCAGTTAAAGGACAATTTTTGATTTTTCACTTTTTATGTTAAACTCCCTGGGGCAAGGGTTAAACTGCGACGGGGGCCGTTTGTGATCTTCTCGATTTCCCCAATACGGTAATCCGTAAATCGGCTGGAGCTAGACTTTTTCCCCAGCTAAAATAAAATAGGATGGAGAATAACTATCGACGATAAGCCGTTTTAAGATTATGGGATTCTTTGACTCAGAAGTGGTTCAACAGGAAGCTAGACAGCTATTTGAAGATTACCAGTCTCTCACACAACTAGGCAGCGAGTACGGGAAATTCGATCGAGAGGGTAAAATCATCTTTATCGATAGGATGGAAGAGTTAATGGAACGCTACAAAATATTTATGAAGCGTTTTGAGTTATCTGAGGATTTCTCCGCCCAAATGACCGTAGAACAGCTAAAAACCCAATTAGGTCAATTTGGTATGACTCCCCAAATGATGTTCGACCAAATGCAGCAAACCCTTGAGCGGATGAAGGCAGAAATTCGCTGAAATTGCCGATATTTATCGGGTATTGGCTGTCTTTTGCCCGATAATGGCCTCTACAGGTTACTGCTGAGAAATTTGGGGTTTCTGCGGTTTTTTGAGAACAATGATCTAATAATTTTAAGTAGGTTAGCTGATGAACTCCAGGCCAGATTCACAAGAAAATATTGAGCCACCTCAGTATAGTGAAAAAACTAACCGCATTCAGGCAATCAGTCAACTGATTAAGGCGATAACCCCGTTAATTTGGGCTATAGTTGTTCTAGTGGTTATCGTGCCTCTCTTAGGGAAAATTTGGCTAGGAACTGCCGGCAATGAACCGTTAAAAACTAGGGTTGCTACCGAAACTAACCTAGAGATTCCCATCACTATACCCCAAAAATCGAACAGTCAAATCGATCGAGAAATTAGCCAAGCTTTACAGACAGCGAGAGCAAATTCTCAAACCTTTGCCCTAGGAGAAATTGAGGGATGGGTGGAGGAGTTGATGACAAGAGTAGATCAGGGTTTTTTGCCTTGGTATTTTAACTATTTCAATCAAAAACAATTTGAGGGCAAGGCCTTTCTAAGTGGATTATACTCCTCGATCGCTCACTGGGTCAATACAGATAATCCACCCCCGGAACAGGTGGTGGCAGAAAATTTGACCAAAACTATTCAAACCGAGTTTACTAAACGGGTAATTCGTCCCCAAGAGGCCCAATTGCGTCTAGAGAGAATTACTAGGGATGCCGTTAATTTATATGTCAGTAATTTAAGCAATGAATTAGAGAATATTCAGGCCAGTTATCAAATTCCCCAAGGCAAATGGGATCGTTATCTTAGCGATATAGCCGTAACAATTCAAGATACCGAGGGCAATATTTCTAACACATCAATTAAACTTTTAGTCGGTGGTGCCACTGCTTTGGGAGTTAAATCTCTCATCCCAGTGATGAAAGTGGGCAGCACAGTTTATTTGTCCCTAGCGGGAAAAACGGGGGCGAAAATTGCCACTAAAACCGGTGGAGCAGTAGCGAGTAGTTTTGGGGCAGAATTAATCGATCCAATCGTGGGAATTGGTTTGATAGTTTGGGATTTATGGGACTATCAGCACACGGTAAACATTGAAAAACCGATTCTGCGGGATGCCATTTTTAATTATTTACAAGAAGTCAAATACGATCTAGTCAATAATCATCAAGGTAGCGTCCTTTCCTCTATTTATCAAATTGAAACAAGTGTCAATAAATCCTTAGTGAGAACCTAAATAAAATGATCTAAGTAGGTAGGCGTTAAAAATTATCAGACACCCCCCTTATAAAGGGGGGCAGGGGGGATCGAACCTAAAATCCATTTTTAATTTAATTATAACCAGCTACTTAATTCTAACTGCGCCATCGTAAAATCTGTGCTTTAATGGGGTTGACAAAATCACGTTTTTCTGCTTGAGATTTCTCGTATTCTTGCTTGAGGCGATAATACCATTTGGCCTGGGTATCGGCATCATCAATTAACATCAAAGCTGGATGATAACTAAGTCCTTCCTGTTGTTTAATTACCACATCGCGATCCTGTTTGAGGAATTGTAGAGTTAAA
>NZ_JASJFG010001054.1:0-3933 GCF_030065375.1 Microcystis sp. M49636_WE2
AGTTTTTGGCAATTTGGATTATCTTGCAAAGCTCGATCGATATCCGATTTCCAAGTTCTGTCATTATACCAACGTTTTGCCCAAGATTGAGCTTCTTTAAAGTTATCAGAAGATGGGGGGATTTTGCACAAAATTTCAAAAGCACCTTCTCTACCCGGCACATTAGCCACAAAATTATTGGCAGCTAGTCCTATTGCTTGCTGAATTAACATTAATTCATTTAATTGAGTCGCACACTTGTCAGAAAACTGATTACCTTGTTTCCTTTCCAATTCTTGCAGTTGTTGAATATTCTTTTCTAAGCTAATCTCAAAATCTCGTTGATCACAAATTTCTGGAGTTGGTGCCATCACATTAGGAGTATTTTCAGGAGTCTTTAATGACCAAAAAGCAAATCCAAGAAAGGCTAATAGTGCCAAGAAAGATAATATTTTAGTTAAATCAGCAGGAGAATTTTCCGCATTAACTAATTTTTCTAATTCTTGTTTGATCCATTGAACATTAAATACCTCTTGATAAATTCGATTAGTAACTTCTAGATAGTCACCATTTTTAATAACTAATTCTGCTTGCTGAAGCTCCAATTTTTCGGGTTTATTATTAGCCAATACTCTCCCCTGCAAAATATCTTGATAGATTTCTAATCTTGACCTAACATTTTTATCAGGAGTTAAGAGACTGTTTTGTATTGTCTGGAGATGGACTGCCGCTTTATTTTGTAACCAATTTTCTACAATATGTTTCTGAATTAATTGTTCAATTCTTGGTTTTTCTTGTCCTTCGCGTAACTCGTTTTTATTGTCGATTAGCAAACGAATAACTATTTCGGTTAACTCCACGTTACCCCCTGTCCAAGCTAGAGTTTCCTTAATTAAAGTTGCTCGTTGGTTTTCCTCAAATTCGGGGGTTAATTTTTCTTCAGCCATTTGATATGCTTCCCTTTGACTTGCTATCTGTGCTTTTCGATTGACTGGGATTTGACTTAACTCTAAAGAAGGCTTTTCCGACTCATTAATGTCCTGATTTTGACTCGAAGTTAAAGCTTCTTCTAAATCTTGATCGGGAAGAAGTTCCAGGGTACTAGCTACCAATTCCGCTTCTGGGTTAATCAGGATTTGTGGTAATTTGGCGGCGGCTAATAATTGCAATTCTTGACTGACGGTGATTTCTTCCCCGCGACCCCATTCTAATAAATCACTAGCTTGTTTTAATTCCCTAATAATAACTGGAGCGAGAGTACGATAGGAATGTTTGGAGTTAGCCAGTGCCGATTGGGCATTTTTAACTAAATATTGCCATTGTTGCTGTTCTGAAGCCAATTGAGACAGAGATAAAATTAATTCTTGCAATTGCTGACGGGAAGCACTGGTTTCTTCCTGTTTGAACAGTTGTAACATCTGTTTGAGGATATCTCTGACGCTGATGGAGATAGAAGAGACCGCCGCAATAGCTGGGGTAGATTTTCCCTGGCCGAGAAGATAGTTAAGATGGGCCTGTAATTCGACAAAAGTCGGTTCACCGTTTTTAATGATCGCGTCAGCTTCCTCGGCTTGCAAACCTAAGGGACTCTGCAGCTTATCGATCAATATCTGAAGCAGATCATAACTCTTGAGCAACAAAGACTCTAATTTTTGATCCACTTCTAGGGGATTTTCTTTCAATATTGTGAAAGCATCCTCAAGACGGTGAGCAGTTTTTTGGATACTGCTATAGCCTAACATGGCCGCCCCTGCCTTGACGGAATGGGCGGCACGAAACATCTCGTTCATCTGTTCATGGTTGTTCACGAGATTGCCTAAGTCTAAAATCCCCTGTTCTAAAGTTTCCAGGTGTTCTTTTGCTTCTTCGATGAAATAGCCGAGAATTTTCCGATCGTTAGCGGAGTCCAATGTATCATCCCCCTTATCACGATGCTACCTAGTCCTGGATTGGCCTAGTTTTTCATTAAATATATCAGTGACTCTCAAATCATTATAAATACATCAACAACTGCCTGTGAACATCTCCTGGAAAAATTAATGCGCTCCGGGGTTTGGGGGTTATACCCCCCAAAAGCGTGGATTGATTGATAAAACCGAAAGTAACGGCCAATTTTAGCGGAGAGTTTCTCCTTAAAAATTCCAACTTAGTAGATTTATAAAAAGGAGATGCACTCATCACGGTGTCATCAGGTGATGTTAATATCAAATCAGCTATTATCCTCGGTGGCATTAGTGGCATTATTGTTTTATTAGGAGAAGAATTATTAATTAAAACTAAAGTAATTGATGATCCAGTGGGAGCAATTCCAGTACATCTTTTTTGTGGTTTTTGGGGAACAATGGCGGTGGGTTTCTTTAGTACCAAAGGTGCGGAAGAATTCGCCCGTGGATCCGCACAGGATAATTGGCTATCTCAAGTCGTTTTTCAATTTTTTTCGATGGATTGTAGTCATGGCATTTACTTTTATTTTTAGTTTAATTCTCTGGCTAATGATTGGCAATCTCCTCTATTATATGCAAGTAATTGTTTTACGTCAAAAGAACCCACAGGTTAATTCCTCTCCTGTTGTCAGGAGTCAATCCTTCAATGTTTCTGACCTATTCTTTTTATTTTGGTCACGGGGAGGGGAAGGAATCCGAGTATCATTATCCGAGGAATTAACGGGTGGTAATGGAGTATTTAGTGATTGAAAAATTGATGTTTATTCAATAAGTTTTTGACAATCTAGATTATCTTGCAAAGCTCGATCGATATCCGATTTCCAAGCTTTGTCCTTATGCCAACTTTTTGCCCAAGATTGAGCTTCTTTAAAGTTATCAGAAGTTGGGGGGATTTTGCACAAAATTTCAAAACCACCTTCTCTACCCGGCACATCAGCGACAAAATTATTTTTAGCTAGTCCTATTGCTTGCTGAATTAACCTTAATTCATTTAATTGAGTCCCACACTTGTAATAAAACTGATCACCTTGTTTCCTTTCCAATTCTTGCAGTTGTTGAATGTTCATTTCTAAGCTAATATTAAAATCTCGTTTAGTACAAATTTCTGGAATACTAGGTGAGGGTTCCTTATCGGGAGTTCTTTGTGGTTGCAATGATAATAAGAACAAAATAATAAACGTACCAAGTAGTAATAGTACCGACGAAAAGGTAGAATCCTCCTCCTTAACTAATTTTTCTAATTCTTGTTTAACCCATTGAATATTAAATACCTCTTGATAAATTCGATTGGTCACTTCTAGATACTCATCATTTTTAATCACTAATTCTGCTTGCTGAAGTGCCAATTTTTCTGGTTTGTTATCAGCAAAGACTCTCCCCTGCAAAATTTCTTTATAGATTTCTAATCTTGACCTAACATTTTTATCAGGAGTTAAGAGACTGTTTTGTATTTTCTGGAGATGAGCTGCCGCTTTATTTTGTAACCAATTTTCTACAATATTTTTCTGAATCAATTGTTCAATTTTTGGTTTTTCTTGTCCTTCTCGTAACTCATTTTTATTGTCGATTAGCAAAAGGATAACTATTATCGTTAACTCCCAGTTACCACCTGTCCAAGCTGGAATTTCCTCAATTAAAGCTGCTCTTTGATTCTCATCAAATTCAGTCCTTAATAGTATTTTATCTAGTTGATCTACTATTTCGTAGTATGCAGGGATTTTATTTAATTCCGTTGTCACCCAAGTTTCATTAAAAACATTTCTATAAATCTTATTATAAACTTTTAACTTTTGTCGGTCTTGAACTACCAATCCCGTTAAGCGTAATTCTATTTGATCAAGACTACCATCATCGGTAATTTCACCATTTTTTAAAATTTCTAGGTAAAGCTTCAGCATTCTTCTACCCGTGACACGCTTATTTAATAAACGATTCCGAATAGTTTTTAGGTGTTCTGGACTATCTTGAGATACCCAGTTACTAATTACTTGCGACTGGATAAAATCGCCGA
>NZ_JASJFG010000142.1:0-2578 GCF_030065375.1 Microcystis sp. M49636_WE2
ATGGTGCGTTTAGAAAGTATCGGTGCGGTGAGCAGAAAACTGGCATCGGTGTCGCGGACGAATCCTGATATTAATGTCTCGGAAGATTGTCCGGAAGCAGAACAACTTTATCCCCATTCTCCCGATAGCTTAGATTAATTTAGTCGATTTAAATGACAGTGGCTAGAAGTCCCGAGGTTTTAACCATGGCCAAGGGACTTTTAAGGGATAGAAGGGAAGAGAGCCAGTCAGAATCATCACTTGTTGTAAAGTTATCCTAAGTAGTCGTGAAGAATTAATTTCTTGGTTAGGATAGGCAAAAGACAAGAAGTAGTTAGATATGTGTAATTGATTGTGTCTAGCTACTTAAAAGCCGCCGGATTTTCTCTATTATAAGCTGGAGGAGCAAAATGAATTCTAATCCCTACTTCGCTGCCAAGGATATCTATCAAAAATTTGGGGCAGTAGTAATAGTTTTAATTAGTTGTTGGTTAGTAACTTTTCCCGCCTTCGCTGGCTCTGCCCCTCTAGAAGTTAAAATTAGTCTAGGCTCCGGGCAAGGAGAATTAAAATTCTTTCCTAGTCAATTAGACTTTATTGCTGGACAAAAATACAAATTAATCCTCGATAATCCCAGTCCCACTAAACATTATTTTACCGCTAAAGACTTCGCTGATGCTAGTTGGACTCAGAAAGTTGAAGCGGGAAAAGTGGAGATTAAAGGGGCAATTCACGAACTAGAATTAAAACCTAATGCACAGGCAGAATGGGTGATAGTTCCTCTCAAAACCGGTAAGTATAAATTAATCTGTACTATTCCAGGTCATGCTGAAGCGGGAATGGTGGGAGAAATCGCCATTAATAACCCATGAATTTAAGAAAAATTGTCTCCTTTGCTTTCCTATTATTTATTCCTCTATCGGTGATCGCTGGTCGTCTTAATTGGGGAGATCAAGCTATTTTTATCACTGCAGCTTTATCGATCATTCCCCTGTCAATTTGGTTAAGTACGGCTGTGGAAAGAGTTGCCGTAGTCACCGGGCCAACTTTGGGAGGATTAGTTAATGCTATCTTTGGCAATACTACCACTTTAGTTATTGCCTTAATTGCCCTAAAAAAAGGCTTGGTGGACATCGTACAAGCCAGTATTACCGGCAGTATTCTCAGTGATTTATTATTATTTATGGGCATGGGAATGCTCACGGGAGGAATTCGCTACAAAGAGCAAGAATTTAAACCGATTTTAGCGCGGGTAAATGGTTCTTCCATGACTTTAGCAGTAATAGCGATCGCTTTACCAACTTTGGTAATATATACTTCTAAGGTGGTGGAAGTTGCCGATATTCTCAGTCTTTCCCTAGTCACCGCTACGGTTTTATTAATAGTTTACGGGTTAACTTTATTATTTTCCCTCAAAACCCATAGCTATCTCTACGAAGTGGGATTAAGTAATGAAAATACCCCTGACAATCAGGTTAGTGAGGAAGAAAAAGCTCAAGTCTGGATTTGGTTACTTGTGCTGCTTACTTCCACCGTAGCTGTAGCCTATGAGTCAGATTTATTTGTTAATGTAGTGGAATCGGTGATGGAAGGATTTAATCTCACTCCTCTCTTTATCGGGGTAATTTTCATTCCTTTAATTAGCGATGTTTCTGGAATAGTTACCGTCATTCAATTAGCCCTAAAAAATCAGATGGATTTAACGGTTTCCGTGGCTATGGGTGATAGTTTATTGGTGGCTTTATTCGTAGCACCTTTATTAGTTTTTATCGGTCAATTTTGGCAGCAACCGATGGATTTAAATTTTAATCCCTTTAACGTGGTGGCTTTGATTGTAGCGGTGGTTGTCACTAATTTAATCAGCTTTACTGGTCGTTCCAATTGGTTAGATGGAACCCTATTACTAGCCACCTATTTAATCTTGTCCGTGGCTTTTTATTACCATCCCGCCTAGCCAAAAAAGAGATTTAGGTATTTTCTGAGATTTCTGTCTTAAAATGGATCGATATCACCTTACTGCCGCAGGATTGCTGATGATGAAAAGAGGATTTTGGTTTGTCGTCGGGTTAGTAGTAACGATAATTCTCCTTCCTTCCCTAGTTCTTTCTAATTCCATCGGTGAACAGGGAATTTATGCTGATCGCCTGCGGGCGGAACCCTATAATTTATTAGGGCGAAAAATTGCCATCGGTCAAGTGGAAATCGGCCGACCGGCTCAGTTCGGTTATGATAAAGTGGCAGCTTGGCAGCCTCCCTATAAATTAGCTGGTGTTTTTTTTCGCGATCAAATTGCCAAACCCAACACCTATCTCGATAATCACGCCGCTATGGTGGCAACGGTGATGGTCAGTGATGATAAAAAAATCCCCGGAGTGGCCCCAAAAGCGAGATTATATTCGGGGGCGGTGGGTTCTTTGCGACGCGGCGGACAACCGGAAGAATGTCTTACCAGTCAAAATATTGCCCGACAAAATAGCGGTGATGTGCGAGCAATTAACTTTAGTTTTGGGGAATCTTTGCAAAGAGATCAGCGACAGGAACCAAAATTAGATGGTCAAGCTTTATTAACTCAATGTGTTGATTGGTCATCGCGAGTTGA
>NZ_JASJFG010000557.1:0-6013 GCF_030065375.1 Microcystis sp. M49636_WE2
CGGCCCCACCATCGAAACCGATTTAGGAAAAATCCTAGACCAGATTAATCAGAATCTTAAAGAGACCAATCAGAAGCTAGACGCGCTCCAGAAAGATGTCACAGAGATCAGGATTGTTCAAGTCAGATTCGAGGCCGAAGTAAAGGGAGATCTCAAGGCATTACAGGGAGAATTCAACACATTACAAGGTGATTTAAAAGAGATTAAAGGCTCCCAGAAAGCCCAAATTTGGGCATTAATCACCATCTTGGCAACAGCAGTTATCGGAACTATTATCCGCTTTGTCATCACTGTTCCCCCTGTTAGCAACCCCTAACTTCCACTGCCGGGGAACAGGCTTCTGGTTCCTGTTTGATATTCAGGTAGAATTAATGATAGAATTGGTGCGTTACGGCGGATTATTAATTTGGGTTTTTTGACCGGATTTGTGACCGACTCAACACTTTATCATCCTCTACTGATCCCCCCTGCCCCCCTTGATAAGGGGGGTGCCGATAGGCGGGGGGATCCCCCCTGCCCCCCTTGATAAGGGGGGAACTGACAACTTTTAACACCTACCTACTTATGTTTTAGATGCTAGGGTTGGGAGATGGAAGAATTAAGAATTGTCAATTGAACACCGTTATCTCTTTCATAAACTATCACGACGGGAAAGGTTAATTTAGCTTCTTTTTTTGGTAACGCTGGGAAAATATAGGAATAACCATTGCCTTTGAGCAACAGTCGCCAAATTCTCGGTTTATCAGGGTTACTAATATCGTTAAGTTCGTTATCTAATAAACGTTTGTAGGATTGAAGATCGCCGATAATTCTAAAATTAGGTAAGTTAGTTTTTGTGGAACGACTTTCTAAAGGATTATTAAGTTTTCGTCCTAAGCTGGCATCTTGAGGCATAACAATCGTGACAATCGGTAAAGCGGAGGTTTCATTAACAGCATCTTTCCAAGCATCATCTTTTGCTTGCCAGGTTGCCAGCCAAAAAAGAGCCATCAGTACAAAAATAACGATAATAAATTCATTCAATAGGGATGATAAAAAATCAACGATCTTAGCTTGGGATTTACTCAAAGCAATCGGTAATCTTTTCAGATATTTTATCAGCCATCTTTGTCCGGCAAAGGTGATGACAGTAGCACCTATAATCACCAATAAAAATAGGATTTTTCTAGGAATTGCCCAAAGGTCTCCAAAAAATGTTTGAAAAGCGGCAAAATAAAAGGATTCGTTAGGAAGACTCAGAGTCGTAACTTCGAGGTAAAAAAAGCTAAAGTATGCCCAGCGATAAATCCAGCCGGTAAAGTAAAGAGCAGCGGCTAATAAAACCAATACACTAATTAGTTTACCGAGAGGATTAAATTCTGAGGAATTGTCGGGATCAGTCATGACAAACTGCTTGGGATGGTTGAAGTGAAAAAGGAGATGTTAAAATTCTATCATCTCTTATTTATTTCGATATTGAGGGGTTAAGTCGGATGATGAAAGCTATTTTGCGGGGGAGTATTTTCTCTTTGCTGTTGCTGGGAGTAGCAAGCGATAGGCGGTTAGAATGGCTTCAGGGTTCTGTCCGCAGTCAGGAAACGGCGTTAGAGGTGGCTGTACCGGATAAGGCGACGGTGGTACTCAAGCGGGGAAATCCTCTGACGGGACGGTTAACAGCTTTTAATCAGGCAAGTTTGAGACTGTCGGCGGGGGGTGATTCAGAAACAGTTCCTCTGAATCAAGTTAAATCGATAGAATTTCAAGGAGATGTCTGGATTGAGGGTGAACCTCTTCCTTCTCGTATCCGAGGTTATGTTAAAACTTGGCCTGGAGTTCCTGTCACAGCTTTCAGGTTACAAAATCCTCCCCAGTCGGCTAAAGTCAACTTAAATAGGGTATTAACACCTGAAGAATTACAAAAGCTACTTAATATCAAAGACAAGGTTCATGTACTATCTAAAATTAATTTTAACTCGCCTCAAAAAATGACATTAGAAGCCTTTACTATGCACAAAAAATAAATTATGTCTATCTCTCGTCTTAAACTTCTGGGTTATTTAATCATCACAACAACTATCCTAAGTGTTGCGATGTGGATGTCTCCTGAGAGAGGCAAATTTTTGCCATTTAAGGGCATCAATCAAGCTGTTACCCAAAATCGTCCAAACACACAACAGCAGCAAAGAATCGCGTTAGTAATTGGTAATGCTAATTACACAGTGGGAAAACTAAAAACTCCCCTTAATGATGCCACAGATATGGCTAATGCTTTGAAGGAATTAGGTTTTGAGGTAATTTTGCTCAAGGATTCTTCTAAACGACAAATGGATGATGCTCTCGATCAGTTTTTCACTCGGATTAATCAAGGTTATGTCGGTTTATTTTATTATGCAGGTCATGGAATGGAGGTAGAAGGAGAAAATTATCTTATTCCTGTTAATGCTCAGATTAAATATGAAAAAGATGTTGAGTATGAGTCAATGCCTTTGGGGAAAATACTCGGCAGAATGGAAGATGCGGGTAATCGAATTAATATTGTGATTTTAGATGCTTGTCGGGATAATCCTTTTCGTAAATTTTGGCGTTCATCTAGCAGGGGATTAACAGCACCATCGCAAGCAACATCAGGAACTTTAATTGCTTTTGCCACTGCACCGGGAAAAGTCGCTAGTGATGGTACTGGACGGAATGGATTATTTACTTCCTACTTATTGAAATATATTAAAACTCCCAATATGGAAGTGGATTCAATGCTGCGAAAAGTACGCTCTGATGTTGTCCAAAATACTAATAATTATCAAGTTCCTTGGACTTCATCTTCTTTAATAGGAGAATTTGCTTTTAATCAAAAGACTGAAACAACCCCTCCTCCTGTGACTAGCTCACCTGTTCCTAAACCTAGCCCATCTATTGCTGTTGTACCAACGCCAAAACCAACCCCTTCATCTGTCCTCAAGCCAGGAACTACTCTTATATCGAGGTCAACAGGAGTGAACTATACCAACCTTCGACAACTCCTACAACAGAAGAAATGGAAAGAAGCTGATGAAAAAACCTGGGATTTAATGATGGCTGCTGCTAATAGACAAGATTATGGTGGATTTAATGACGAATCATTCCGAAAGTTTTCCTGTGAGGATTTACGAATGATTGATCAAGAATGGTTAAATGCTTCAGGAGGAAAGTTTGGCTTTTCTATACAATTGGCGATTTATAAGCAGACAGGGAATACCCCCGGAAGCTTTAATCTAGAAACTTATCGTCGTTTTCGTGATGCAGTGGGCTGGCAGCTACAGGGGAGGATAACGGCGGGGAAACTATATGAGGACTTGACCTGGGGTACAAACGCACCTGCAATCGCACCCAAAGGACACCTCCCTCTCGGAGGTGGGTATGGTAGGCTATGGGAGGAAACTGACGTAAAGTTATATTATTCTAGTAGATATGAAGATTGGAGTAGAAAGACTTTTTTTGCAGAGCGACTTGTAGATTGTAGAATATAACAATCTCAGGTCTTTTGTCAAGTCTAATTTTAGGGGGTTTGCTCACGGAAACATCAGCTTTTGGGGAACTCGATACTTAACGATGTTGATGTCTATTATCGCGGAATTTCTAAGTTTAATTTAGGGGATAAACAAGTGGCGATCGCATAATTCTTTTCAACGAGGTTATGAGCTATCCAGCAATTCGATACCCATCACCATCACCTGATTGCATTTATTGATTTTTCATCGCATACTATTTAAAAAGAAACGTGCCAAAGACAAAAATCATCTTTTATCAAGAAGCAGAAGGCATCTCACCCGTTGTTGAGTGGCTTCAGAAATTACTCAAAACTGATAAAAAAGGATTTGCCAAATGTATAACCAAAATCGAACAACTTGCCGCACAAGGTCATGAACTGCGCCGCCCTGCTGCCGATTATCTCAGAAATGATATCTGGGAGCTTAGAGCCAAACAGGGAACCATACAATATCGAATCATCTATTTTTATCATGGTCAAAATATAGCAATTATTGGTCATGCTCTTATCAAAAAAACTTCCGCCGTTCCCTCACAAGACATCGAGAGAATTATCCAAAGAAAAGCACAATTTAAACAAAATCCAGAACTTCATACTTATCAAGGAGAAATAAACAATGCCTAAAACCACAGATGCCGTAAAAATCATTCACCAAATGATTGCAGACGATCCCACAATCAAAGAACAAATTGCCCTAGAATCCCTCAACTCAGAAATCGCACAATTGATTTATGACGCTCGTATGAATGCTGGATTAACTCAACAACAACTAGCCGACCTAATCCATGTTGAGCAATCCGTTATTGAAGATCTAGAAGACGCTGACTATCAAGACAATCCCCTAATAATGCTACAAAAAATTGCCACTGCCCTTAATCAACGAGTCAAAATGAGCCTTGTTAGTAGCTTGTAGGGTGCGTGTTTGCGCGTATTTAAAGGAGATTTGTTAATAATTAAACTATTACCGCGCCGTAACGCACCATCTTAAGAAAATTGGTGTGTTACTCTATCACTAACGCACCCGACAAGAGCCGCTACTGTGTCTGGAGTGGTTTTTATTATGATTATTTAACTGCTACCGAATATCCCCCCGCAGTAATCTCTCCCTAGTAACAGGTTTCTAGTTCTTGTTTGATATTCAGGTAGAATGAATGATATAATTGGTGCGTGGGGCGTGGCTCTCTCGTTTAAAAGCTTGTTACCTGTAGAATATAACGATCTCAGGTCTTTTGTCAAGTCTAATTTTAGGAGTTTTGCTCACGGAAACATCAGCTTTTGGGGAACTCGATACTTGACACTATTTAATTTATCATTTGTTAGAAAACTCACATATATAAAAGCTTTAATATGCCAAAAATACAACTTATTTTTTACCAAGATGAAAGAGGTAATATACCAATTATAGAATGGCTTGATAGTCTTCCTGGCAAAGCTCAAAACAAATGCTTTATCAAATTACAAAGACTGGCAGAACTAGGATATGAATTACGCAGACCAGAAGCAGACTTTTTGCGGGACAAAATTTATGAATTGAGAGTTAATTTTAAAGGAATAAATTATAGAATTCTTTATTTCTTTTATAAAAACAAAGCTGTGGTCATTTGTCATGGTATAATTAAAGAAAAAGAAGTTCTACCACTGGAAATCGAGCAAGCAATTAAAAACAAAGCTAAATTTGAAAAAAATCCCGAATTACACACCTATTTTCAGGAGTTGATATGAATACACACCAAACGACAGCCGATGGCTTACAAATTCTTTACCAACGTTATTATGCTAATAATCCAGAACGTCAATTAGAATTAGAAAAGGCTCGTATTGATGACGAAGTAGCCAGAAAAATATTTAAGATTAAGGAAACACATCATCTTTCAACAAAAGCTTTAGCAGAATTAATTAATACTGATGAATCTATTATTGAAGCCTTAGAAAATGCTGACTATGAAGGAAACTCTTTTTTGTTGCTAAATCTCATCGCTACAGCCCTAAAAATAAAGGTTAAATTTGAATTAGTTTCAGCCTAATTGTTTCAGTAATTTGCTACAATGAGAATAAGCTGTCGCGCATTTAAACAATGACAATGATAAACCTAGAAACAATTGAAGAAGATATTGCGTCCCTTCCCCCCGACGCACAACAGACTATTCTTGAACTTGTAGATATTCTCAAAAAACGATATTCTCCCAACCCACAGGAAATGAAAGAGCAGCGAACAGAAGATTGGTCTGACTTTATCGGTTGTATAGAAGCTGAACCAGACCTTTCTTTTGAATTATGAATTATGAATTATCAAAAAGAATAGAAGAAACAAATAGATATTCGGGAACGTTGTTTTGAGTATGCACTGCGAGCAATTAAACTTTATCAATCAACAATAATTTGAGAAAATGAACCAAAAAACTTACCAACTAACCTTAAACTTTGACCAGATTTTAGATTTGGTTAAACAACTCCCAGAAAGTGACAAAATAAAACTCAGTAAAGAACTCGAAAAAGAAACTTTAAATCAAA